>DAOOIT010000004.1 GCA_035384565.1 Planctomycetota bacterium
GCTATCCCATGCGAGCCCTTCAGGCTCCAGAGACAATCACCCTGCCTACAATTCCTGCCCACACCCGGCCCCCGCGGGCCGGTGGACAGCGGAGCGGGTTTCTGCTATACTGTGTGTCCGGGCGTTTCCTCCGCCATCCCGGATCACGTGTCAACGGCGGGGAAACTCTATCCCGTGAATGGCGTCGCAGGGCCAGAAGGATCCCTTTTCGGCGAGGAGCACGATGACAGAGCACAGGGAACTGAACCAGTGGATCCGCGAGTGCGCAGAGCTGTGCCAGCCGGATCGGATCGTGTGGGTGGACGGCTCGGACGAGCAGCGCCGCGCGCTGCTGGCCGAGGCCTGCAAGACCGGCGAGTTCATCGAGCTCAACCAGGAGAAGCTGCCCGGCTGCTACTACCATCGCTCGGCGCTCAACGACGTGGCCCGCACCGAGGGCCTCACCTACGTGTGCACCAGCACCGAGGAGGAGGCCGGCCCCACCAACAACTGGATGGCGCCCGAGGAGGCCCGCGACAAGGCCGCGGCCATCTTCGCGGGCTCCATGCGCGGCCGCACCATGTACGTCATCCCCTTCTCGATGGGCCCCATCGGCTCCCCCTTCAGCAAGATCGGCGTCGAGCTCACCGACAGCATCTACGTCGTCATCAACATGCTCATCATGACCCGCGCGGGCAAGGCCGTGCTCGACCAGCTCGGCACAACCGGCGACTTCACCCGCTGCCTGCACGGCAAGGCCGAGCTGGACCTCAAGCGCCGTCTGATCCTGCACTTCCCCGAGGACAACACGATCTGGAGCGTGGGCTCGGGCTACGGCGGCAACGCGCTACTCGGCAAGAAATGCCTGTCGCTCCGCATCGCCGGCTACCTGGCCAAGCGGGAGGGCTGGATGGCCGAGCACATGCTCATCCTGGGCGTCGAGCACCCTGACGGGCAGGTGGACTACATCGCCGGCGCCTTCCCCAGCGCGTGCGGCAAGACGAACCTGGCCATGCTCGTGCCCCCCGAAGCCCTGGCCAGGAAGGGCTACAAGGTGTGGACCGTGGGCGACGACATCGCCTGGATGCGCGTGGGCGCCGACGGCCGGCTCTGGGCCTGCAACCCCGAGAGCGGTTTCTTCGGCGTCGTGCCCGGCACCAGCTCGAGATCGAACCCCAACGCCGTCCGGACCCTCGCGCGCAACAGCCTGTACACCAACACGGCCTTCTGCCCCGACGACCGCACCGTGTGGTGGGAGGGCAGCGACTCGCCGCCGCCCGCCAACCTGCTGGACTGGCGCGGCCAGCCCTGGCACCCCGGCATGGTGGACGAGCATGGCAAGAAGATGCCCGGCGCGCACCCCAACAGCCGCTTCACGGCGCCCGCCGCGCAGTGCCCCTCGATCGCCCCCAACTGGGAGGACCCCCAGGGCGTGCCCATCTCGGCCATCCTCTTCGGCGCCCGCCGCGAGCGCCTCGCGCCCCTCGTCTACCAGTGCTTCAACTGGCAGCACGCCGTCTACGTGGCCGCCACCATGGTCTCCGAGCGCACCGCCGCCGCCGAGGGCAAGCGCGGCGAAATCCGCCACGACCCCATGGCCATGCTCCCCTTCTGCGGGTACAACATGGCCGACTACTTCCAGCACTGGCTCGACATGGGCAAGCGCATCACCCACCGGCCCAAGATCTTCCGCGTCAACTGGTTCCGCACCGACGACGACGGCAGGTTCCTCTGGCCCGGCTTCGGCGAAAACCTGCGCATCCTCCTCTGGTGCCTCGACCGCTGCCACGGCCGCGGCGGCGCCATCAAGGCCCCCATCGGCTACGTCCCCACCTACGACAGCATTGACTGGACGGGGCTGGACTTCCCCCGCGACACCTTCGGCGAGCTGCACGCCATCTACACCGAGGACTGGCTCGAGGAGCAGGCCCAGAACCGCCAGTTCCTCGCCCAATTCGGCAGCCGCCTGCCGCACGAGCTGTGGTACGAGCACGCCGCACGCGACCACCGCCTCCGGGGCGAGGAGTAGGCGCCCGGCCCGAACCACGCACGCGAACGCCTCCCGGGGCGGCCCCAATGGGCCGCCCCGCGGCGTTCCGAGCTGCCGCGCTTGACTCGCGTCCCACGCCGCCTATGATCGGCATCCACCCTCGGAAGGAGAAACGCATGGCTGCGGTCGAATGGGCGGGCGGCATCGGACTCGGGTTGCTTCTCCTCGGCATGGCCGCCGCGGACGGCGGCGCCCAGCCCCAGGAGCCCTGGCTCAAGCAGCGCCTCGAATGGTTCCAGGACCTGCGCTTCGGCTTCTTCATGCACTGGGGGCCGTACAGCCAGTGGGGCTGCATCGAGAGCTGGCCCCTCGTGCCCGCCGACCCCTGGGCACGCCCCGACGACCTGCCCGCCTGGGCCGAGCGCGGCAAGGACCTCGCCCGCTTCCAGCGCGACTACTTCGCCCTCAACCGCACCTTCAACCCCACGAAGTTCGACCCCGCCAGGTGGGCCGCCATCGCCAAGGCCGCGGGCTGCAAATACGTGGTTTTCACGACGAAGCACCACGACGGCTTCTCGATGTTCGACACCCGCCAGACCGACTACCGCGTGACCCATCCCGACTGCCCGTTCAGCGCGAACCCGCGGGCCAACGTGGCCAAAGAGGTCTTCGACGCCTTCCGCGCTCAGGGCTTCGGCATCGGCGTCTACTTCTCCAAGAGCGACTGGCACTGCCCCTGGTACTGGTGCCCCGACTTCCCGATCAAGGACCGCAACCCCAACTACGACACGGCCAAACACCCCGAAATCTGGGCCAAGTTCCAGCAGTTCGTCTACCGCCAGATCGAGGAGCTAATGACCGGCTACGGCAAGGTGGACATCCTGTGGCTCGACGGCGGCCAGGTGCGGCCCCCGAGCCAGGACATTCAGATGGCCCGCATCGCCGCCATGGCCCGCCGGCACCAGCCCGGCCTCCTCATCGTGGACCGCACGGTGGGCGGCGAGTTCGAGAACTACCGCACCCCCGAGCAGGAGGTGCCCGAGGCCCCGCCCGACTTCGTGTGGGAGTCGTGCCTCACGATGGGCGACCAGTGGTCGTTCAAGCCCAACGACAAGTACAAGAGCACGCGGCGGCTCATTCACCTGCTCGTGGACATCGTGTCGAAGGGCGGGAACTTCCTGATGAACGTCGGCCCGCAGCCCGACGGCGAGTTGCCCGCCGAGGCGGTGACGCGGCTGCGCGAGGTGGGCGCGTGGCTGGATGTCAACGGCGAGGCCGTCTACGGCACCCGCGCCATCGCCCCCTACAAGGAGGGCCGCGTGTGCTACACGCGCAAAGGCGACGCCGTCTATGCCATCTACCTGTGCGAGGAAGGGCAGGAGGGGCCGCCGACGCAGATCGTCCTCGGCAGCCTCCGGCCTGCCCCGGGCTCGGCGGTCCACATGCTCGGCGTCCGGGACCCGCTGCCCTGGCGCGCGCAGAGCAAGGGCGCCGTGGTCGAGATCCCTGCGTCCGTGGCCCAGCACCCGCCGTCGCAGCACGCGCTGGCCCTCAAGCTCACGCTTGCCAGGTAGCGCGCACTCTTGACATGTATATGCGGGAAATGTACACTATGCCTATGGCAAACGAATACGCCGAGTTTGCCGGGTTCGACTGGGACGCGGGGAACCGCGACAAGAACCTGAGGCACGGCGTTCACAACTGGGAGTGCGAGCAGGTCTTCTTCAATCAGCCCCTCGTCGTGCTCGGCGACCCGAAGCACTCGGTTGCCGAGGAGCGGCTTGCAGCTTTCGGCCAGACCGACGCGGGGAGACAGCTCGTCGTGGTCTTCACGATGCGAGGCACGAAACTGCGTGTGATCTCCGCACGCGACATGAATAGGCGCGAAAGGCAGTTCTATGAAGGCATTGGCAAAGAAAAGTAGAGCGTTCCGGAGCGAAGATGAGGAACGCGAGTTCTGGGCGTCGCATTCGCCCCTGGACTTCTTCGACCTCACCACGGCCCGCCGCGTCCGCTTCCCCAATCTCAAGCCCTCGCTGAAGTCCATCTCCATTCGGCTGCCAGAGGACCTGTTGGACGAACTGAAGATCCTGGCCAACAAGCGAGATGTACCCTACCAGAGTCTTGCGAAGCTGTACCTCGCCTGGGCTATTGAGGCCGAGCGGCGCCGCCTGAAGGCGCCGTGAGTGCCTGCCGATGTCTCCGCGGTTGACTCTGCGCCCACGGGGCGTTATCCTCATCGCGGCGGGAGGGTGCGGCCGCGAGGCCGGGTCGGTGAAAGGAGGCCACTCAATGGCACGCACAGCTTGGTGGGCTCTGGTGTTCGGGCTTCTCGCGTGGGCGCCGCTTGCCTTGGCGGCTGAGGCCAAGCCCCCCGTAGCGCCCGAGAAGCAGGGGCCTCAGCCCCCCGGACCCTTTTCGTACGAGGGCGAATCGCTCACCGTGGCCGCCAAGGCCAGCGAGGGGAGCGTCGTCATTCAGCAGATGGCGGGGTTCGGCACCGCGTGGAGCAAGAACGCCCAGGCCCTGTGGTCGCCCACCAAGCCTGGCGCCACGCTGGGCTTCCCGCTGCTCATCGGCACCACGAAGGATGCCCTCTACGCCTTCACCTTCGCCTACACAAAGGCCCCCGACTACGGGCTGGTGCAGTTGATGGTGAACGGGGCCGCGGTGGGCGCGCCCTTCGACGGCTATGCCCCCACCGTGACCCACTCGGGCCTCGTCACCCTGGGCAACGCCATCCTCAAGAAAGGGCCTGCCTGGAACCAGATCGAGTTCAAGGTCGTCGGCAAGAACCCCAAGTCTGCCGGCTTTCTCGTCGGCGTGGACCTGATGAACATGGCGCCGGTCGAGGCCACGTACCAGATCGTCCCCAAAGGCCCCTTCGGCCCTCCCGTCAAGGGGGTGCCGTTCAAGCCCAGCACAGCGGTTCCCGTTCCAATCCCAA
The DNA here is from genome assembly GCA_035384565.1 of Planctomycetota bacterium. NCBI lineage: Bacteria > Pseudomonadati > Planctomycetota > Planctomycetota bacterium. The sequence continues at coordinate 4,917 of DAOOIT010000004.1, forward strand.
TCCCCGCTCCTCTGCCGAAAAAGGTGTTCCCGAAGTAGCAGCCCGCAGCCGCGGCCCGACAACCTGTCCCCCCTCAATGGAGCGAGCCATGACACATGCGACCGAACTCCTGTGCGCCTTGGGCGCGATTGCGGCATTCGTCTCCCTCGCCCTGGCCGAGGCCGGCGCGCCGCCGGTGAACTACGACGAGGACAAAGTGCCGGCCTACACCCTGCCCGACCCGCTGGTGATGGCCGACGGCACGAAGGTGACGAGCGCCGAAATGTGGCGCACGAAGCGGCGGCCCGAACTCCTCGAGCTCTTCCGCACCCACGTCTACGGCCGCTCGCCCGCCAAGCCCGAGGGCCTCGCCTTCAAGGTCTTCGACAACGAGGCCAATGCCCTCGGCGGCAAGGCCACCCGCCGACAGGTCACCATCCTGTTCACCGGCAAGGACGACGGGCCGAAGGCCGACCTGCTCCTCTATCTGCCCAACGACGCCAAGCGGCCCGTCCCCGCCTTCCTCATCCTCAACTTCCAGGGCAACCACGCGGTCCACACCGACCCCGCCATCAAGCTCTCCGAGAGCTGGCACCGCGACGGCAAGGGCGTGGAGAAGAACAAGCCCACCGACGCGGCCCGCGGCGCCGAAGCCTCGCGCTTCCCCATTGACCGCATCCTCGCCCGCGGCTACGCCCTCGCCACGATCTACTACGGCGACATTGACCCCGACTTCCACGACGGCTTCAAGAACGGCGTCCACCCCGCCTTCGACCAGGGCCAACGCGGCCCCGACTCCTGGGGCGCCATTGCCGCCTGGGCCTGGGGCCTCAGCCGCGCCCTCGACTACCTGGAGACCGACCAGGACGTGGACGCCAAGCGGGTCGCCGTCCTGGGCCACTCGCGTCTGGGCAAGACCGCGCTGTGGGCGGGCGCCGAGGACGAGCGCTTCGCCATCGTCATCTCCAACAACTCGGGCGCCGGCGGCGCCGCCCTCAGCAAGCGCATCTACGGCGAAACCGTCGAGGTCCTCAACCGCAACTTCCCCCACTGGTTCTGCGAGAACTTCAGGAAATACAGCGCCAGGGAGGCCGACCTGCCCGTGGACCAGCACGAGCTGATCGCGCTCTCGGCCCCGCGCCCCGTCTACGTCGCCAGCGCCGTGGGCGACCGGTGGGCCGACCCCAGGGGCGAATTCCTCTCGTGCCTCCACGCCGACCCCGTCTATCGCCTGCTCGGCACCGAGGGCTTGCCCGTGAAGGAGATGCCTGGTCTCGACAGCCCCGTCATGGGCGCCATCGGCTACCACATCCGCAGCGGCGGCCACGATCTGACAGCCTACGATTGGGACCGCTACATGGACTTCGCGGATAGGCATTACGGGAAGAAATAGGGCGTGCGCACCTGCATGCCCGAGCGCTTGATTCCACAGCACGACGGACCTGGTCGCGTCTGCCCCGGCGGCGTTCAGACCCTGCCCGCTCCTCACCTGTGGCACCGCTGAGAGAGCGGAGGTGGCGCCGACGGGCAGGAATGGCTGCGGAAGGCCCCGGAGCGCCCAAGCACCATACTTGCTCAACTGAGGGGAGGAGAAAAGTGAGCAAGTATGGGCGGAAAGGCCACGGAACCGCCCGGATCGCCAAAGCGCCATACTTGCTCAACCCCGAGGGGGAGGAAAGTGAGCAAGTATGGGCGGGAAGGCCGTAGAGCCGCCCGGATCGCCAAAGCGCCATAGTTACTCACACCTCCTGGCGGTGGCAGGGCCGAGCGGCCACGGGGGCGCCGCGTCTGGTTTCCGAGACCTTGGCGGTGAGCAGGGGCGCAGGCGTCAGGCCGGAGAGCCATGCCCGCGGGCTGGCGATACGTTGACTTCCCAGGCCCCGGGGCTTATAATCCGGCAAACGGGCGGTTCCGCGGGCGGGCGGAATTGGTCTGAAGATGCAACCCTATTCCTGCCAAACACTTGCGGCGGAATGCCGCCCTCCCGGAAGAACGCGGGGGGAACTTTGCGCCCCCGGGATCGTCTAATACTGCGGAAGAGCGAACCGATGCCCGACGTGGAACTTGCCGACGAGGTGCTGGTGGCCCAAGCCCAACGGGGCGACCGGGCAGCCTTCGGGCTCCTCGTCGAGCGGCATCAGAACGCCCTCTTCAACGGCCTGTGCCGCATGGTCAATCAGCGGGAAGACGCCGAGGACCTGGCGCAGGAGGCATTCGTCAAGGCGTTCCGCGGCCTTGGCAGTTTCGAGGGGCGGTCGAGCTTCTACACGTGGCTCTACTCGATCGCCTACCATCTGGTCATCAGCCACAGGAGAAAGTTCGGCTCGGCCCGCCACCTCAGCCCGATGTCGCTACAGCACGGCGCCGATGAGGATGGCGGCGGCCTCCAGGTGCAGGACGATGCGGATCCCCCGGAGGCCCGCGCGGAGCAGCACGAGACCCGCCAGCGCATCGAGCGAGCCATTGCGGGCCTCGAGGACGACTACCGAGCCGTGATCGTGATGCGGGACATTGATGGCCTCGACTACCAGGCGATTGCCGAGGCCATCGGGTGCCCCCAGGGCACCGTGAAATCGAGGCTCCACCGGGCACGCCTGGCGCTCCGGGAGCAGTTGAAGGACCTGGCGACATGACGCGGGACGATGTGCGAACACAGCTTTCGGCCTACCTGGACGGCGAGCTCGGCGAGGCCGAGCGTCGCGCCGTGGAGGCCGCGCTCGAGGCCGAGCCCGAGCTGCGCGCCGAGCTCGACGCGCTGCGCCGCACCGTCCGCCTCGTCCGTTCGCTGCCCAGGGTCGCGGCTCCGGCCGGCTTCCGCGAGCGGGTCGAAGCGGCGATCGCCCGCGGCGACGAGGCCCTGCGCTCCCGGCCCGCGCGCCGCTGGCTGGCCGCGGCCCTCGCCGCGGCCGCCTGCCTGCTCGTGGCGGTGGCGGCACTGCTCAATCGCGCTGAACGCCCGCGCGATTCCGCGCGGACCGTCGACCAGACGCCCGCGCCCGCGCGGGCTGTGACGGAGGAGGACCGCTTCGACGGCGCGGCACACGACGCGCTGGCGCAGGCGAAGCCCGACGCCGCTCTGGACGAGGCCCTCCGCCGCCAGGCCCCCGCCGAGCAGCCGGCCGGCAAGGCGGACAAGGTTGTGACTGGCAAGTCGTTCGGCTACGCCGAGCGGAAGGTGGCGGTCGGCGGGCGCGAGCCCGGCGGACCTCCCACCGTTCCCGCGGCCCCTGCCGTGCGGCCGCACGAACCCGAACCGGGCGTGCAAGCCAGCGGCACGGGCCTTCGCGGCGACGCGGACCTCGTGATGGCCGAGAAGAAGAGGGAAGCCCTGGCCGAGCGCGAGCGCCACGAAAGCGAAGACCACGAGGATGGCGCCCGGGCCCCCGCGCCCGAGGCCGCGAAGCCGTCCGCCACGATGGCGGCGAAGAGCGGCGCCGCGCCTGCTCCGGCCCCCTCGAAGGCCCTCCAGGAGGCGCCGATGGCCGATGCCAGGGCGCAAGGTGGGGAACGGGCTAACCGCGAGGGCGTCATCGAAGAGGCCCGGGACGCCAACGGGCAGAGGCGTCGCATCCTCGAGCGCGACAGCCTGGTGGCCGCCATCATGCGCGACCGGGCCGCGGCCGCCCCGCCTCGGGGAGTGGGCGGCGGGCAGCGGGCCGTGGGCGCGGCCGGCCAGGCCACGCGGAACGCGATGGCGGGCGATGGGCTCGAAGTGGCCCTGGCCTACACCAATCTGTCGGCCTGCCTTGCCGAGGTGTACGCCGCGCTCGATGCCGCAGAGGTGCCCTACACCGTGCAGCCGGAAGGCGGCGGCCGATTCATCGTCGAGACCCGGCTCCCCGACGCGGCGGCGAAGGCCCTTGTGGCCCGCCTCAAGACCCGGCTCTCCGACCGCAAGGACCTGGAGAAGGCCGAGCAACAGCAGGCCGTGTCCGCCGGGATGCGAGAAGACAGGTCTCTGTTCAAGGGGAAGGTCGCCGAGACAGGCCCCGCCGTGCGCGTCGTGCTGCACTTCGAGCGCGCGGCCGCTCCCGCCGCAGAGGCGGCACCACAGAAGTGAGAGCAGAACGGGGGAAGGCACCTTTCTGGCAGAAAGGCGCCTTCCCCCGGCCGCATCCTCCAAAGACTTCTGTATCAGACTTGCTTGAGTTGTTTGAGGACGCTGACCATTTCGATGGCGGCGATGGCTGCGTCGTAGCCGCGGTTGCCGGCCTTGGTGCCGGCGCGCTCGACGGCCTGCTCGATGGTGTCGGTGGTGAGGATGCCGTAGATGACGGGCAGGCCGGTGCTCATGGCGATCTCGGCCACGCCCTTCGAGGATTCGGCGGCCACATAGTCGAAGTGCGGCGTGGAGCCGCGGATCACGGCGCCCAGACAGATCACGGCGTCGAACTTGCCGCTCTCGGCCATGTGCTTGGCCGCGATGGGCACCTCGCGGGCGCCGGGCACGCGGGCCACCGTGATGTCGGCGTCGGCCGCGCCCGACCGCTGAAGGGCGTCGAGCGCGCCGCCCAGCAGGCGCGAGGTGATGAAGTCGTTGAATCGGCTCACCACGAGCCCGAACCTGAGCCCCTGGGCCGACAGATCGCCCTCGATCATCTTCGGCATGCTCTCGTCTCCTTGTGTGTTCCCGCGTGCTCGCAGAGGATGTGTGAACGGTTCGATGGGTGGATGGGTGCCAGAGCCCTGACCTGGCGTGTCATTCATCCGCCCCTCCAGTCCCCCTCAGTCTACCATCTCCAGCTCCCCCAGCTCCGAGATGTCGCGCTTGGGAATGTCCGCCCAGTGGAACTCGGCGTCCGACGGGCCGTTCTCCTTCTCGAACATGGCCCGCCAGCGCTTCTTGAAGCGCAGGCCGTTCTTGATCGTGACGTAGCGGTAATTGATCGTCGGCGTGTCGCCCGACGTGACGTTCTCACAATGATACATTTCCACGGTCGGCAAGTAAAGCACCCGATAGCCCGCGTGGCGGGCGCGGTAGCAGTAATCAATGTCCTCGAACTGGAGGGGGTTGAAGCCCTCGTCGAGCGGGCCGAGCTCGTCGTAGAGGCGGCGCGGCATCATCCAGCAGGCGCTGATGAGGCATTGGACCTCGCGCGGCTGGTTGAAGGCGGGCGCCTCGCGCGGCTCGCCGCGCCCGAGAAAGTGCACCCAGCCGGTCGGCGTGACGGCGCCGCCGGCGAACTGGATGAGATGGGGCGGGAACGGATAGATCAGCTTGGGGCCGACAATGCCGACGCGCGGGTCGGCCTCGAGCGCGGCCCGCAGGCGCTCGAGCCACGAGCGAGTGCGCGGCACCACGTCGTTGTCGAGGAACACGATGTAGTGGCCGCGGACCTGCTGAAGCGCGAGGTTGCGGCCGGTGACCGCCCCCGCATTCTGCTCCAGGCGCGTGGGGCGAAAGGCGATGCCGGCGGCCTCGGCCCGCGGCGCGAACTCGGCGTAGAGGGCAGGCGTCGCATCGGTGGAACCGTTGTCCAGCGCCAGAATCTCGAAGGGTCGGTACGACGAGCGCACGAGGCCCTCGAAGCACCGCCGCGTGTGCGCGACCTTGTTGTGCGACAGGATGACGAGCGAGACGAGGGGCGTCGCGGGGCTTCTCGTGGCTACGGCCATGCGGGGTGCCCTCTGCCGGCACGGGGCACGGGGGGGCTTCGAGCGTGCGGGGCGTCAATGCTTGCGGATGCGGGGCTTGATGCCCACCTTGTCGAGGGCCTTGCGCCACTCCTCGGCCTCGGCGGCGCTCCCGCCCTTGCACACCATGACCACCGTGCGCTCGACCTGCTTCTGAGCCTCCTCGGGCGTGAGGCCCTGGCGCTCGACGAGCAGCTTGGCGATGTACTCCTGCTCCTGGCCGCGCGCTCGGGCGACCGAGACGTCGTAGCGCGCGCCGGCCGGCTCGGGTGCCGGCTTGGGCGCTGGCTTGGACGCGGGCGCGGCGGGCTTGGGCGCGGGCGCGGCAGCCGCGGGCCGCGCCGGCGGGGCCGGCTGCGGTGCGGGGCGCGGCTTGATCTCCATCGGGCGCGGCTTCGCGGGCGCGGGCTGGGTGATGTGGGTCTCGGTGGGCGCCTCGCGCACGGGGAGAACCATAGGCGTGGGCTGTTGCGGGGCCGCCTTTGGCTGGGTGGCGGGCTCCTTGGGTGCGGGCGCGGCAGCCGCTGGCTGCGGTGCGGGCCGGGGTTTCGGGGCCTCGGCCTTGGGGGCCTCGGGCTTGGGCGCGACAGCCGGCGCGGCGGCAGGCGCCGGCGCCGCCGCGGGCTTGGGGCCGGCCGGCTCCTCTTCCTTGGGCTTGTTCTTGAGAATCGAGTCGAGGAAGCCCGAGATCTCGGCCAGCTCGTCGCTGCGCGCGGGCTCTGCGGCGGGCACTTCCTCGGCCACGGGCAGCTCGGCCTCGACCGGCTCGGCCTCGGGAATGTCATCGGCCCCTGGGACCCCAAGGTCCACGGGCTCTGCCTCGGGGATCTCGGCCTCCGGCACCTCGGCAGGCGTGGCTGGGGCCTGGGGCGGAGGCGGGGCGGCGGTTGCGGAAGGCGACGATGGGGCGGCCGGCTCCCAGCGCCGCACGGCGAACCGCTCGCCGCACGAGGGGCACACGAACAGATTCGCCGGCTTCAACACCGCGGCGGGCGGCGCCGGCCAACGGAACTGCTTGAGCTTGCCCACGGGGTCCGCGGTCAGCCGCATCTGCGCGCCCAGGCGGCCCAGGCGGATGAGGTGCGTGCGCAGGTTCGCCGCCATCGCCGGCGAGAGTCCGCTGATGAGGACGATGGGCGCGTTGCTCACGGCGCCCAGCGCCGTCTTCAGGTCGATCGGGAACACCTCGGTCAGCTCGGCGGCGACGCTCTGAGCCTGCGCCGGGTTCACCGAGACGAGCACCAGCTTGAAATCCGCCTTTGGCGCTGCGGGCGCGGCCATTGCGACGCCTCCTTCGGGCGAGGTCGGGAATCGTAGCAAGTCTGCGGGCAATGCTAGCAGAAAGGCCAGATCGAGTCAAGGCGCCCGCGGCGGCCGCTACTCGCAGTTGCGGGCCGCCCCGTGCGCGGTATGATGAACGCGGTGCTTCGTGCCGCGCGGCACAGGAGGCCAAGCACGTGATGACCGATCAGGAGCGAATCCTCGCCACCCTCCGCGGCGAGCCGGCCGATCGCCTGCCCTGGGCGCCGCGGCTCGACCTGTGGTTCAAGGCCCAACAGCGCGCCGGCACGTTGCCCAGCCGCTACCGCCACGCCACGCTGCGCGATCTGGTGGACGACCTGGGCTGGGGGCTCCACGCCGTGGTGCCCGACTTCCGCGACGTCGTCCGCCCCGACGACCATCTCGACCGCGGCCTGGGCCTCTTCAACCTCCGCACCATGCCCTATCGCACCGTGCTCGAGAACGTCGAACGCACGGCCCGCACCGATGGCGCCCGCACCCTGGTGGAGTATCGAACGCCCCTCGGCTCGGTGCAGACCGTGGTGGTCTACGACGCGGCGATGCAGGACGCCGGGATCACCATCAGCCACGTCGAACGGCCGCCGTTCCAGAGCGAGCGCGACTACGCCCCGCTCGGCTACCTGTTCGAGAACGCGCGGGTGGAGCCGCAGCTCGAGGGGTTCGAGGCGTTCGCCGACCATGTCGGCCCGCGCGGCCTGCCGGTCGCCTGGGTGAGCGCCGCCGCCTCGCCCATGCACTTCATCCTACGCGAGCTGATGCCCTTCGACGTCTTCTTCTATGAGAGCGTGGACCACCCCGAGGCCCTGGCGCGGCTGGCCGGGCAGATCGAGGGCTACTGGCAGCGCGTGCTGGAAGCCGCCTTTCGGTGCCCGGCCCGCGTGTTCCTCGTGGGGGCGAACTACGACGCCACGGTGACCTGCCCGCCGTTCTTCCGCGACCACATTCTGCCCTGGCTGCGGCGCGCGGCGCGCGAGCTCCACGCCCGCGGCCGCTACCTGCTCACCCACACCGACGGCGAGAACACCGGCCTCCTCGAACACTACCTCGATGCCGAGGTGGACGCCGCCGATTCCGTGTGCCCCGCGCCGATGACGAAGCTCACGCTCAGGCAGGTGCGCGACGCCTTCGCCGGGCGCATCACGATCCTGGGCGGCATCCCGTCGGTGGCCCTGCTGCGCGACGCGATGTCGGACCGCGACTTCGGGCGCTTTCTGGACCGGTTCTTCGAGGACCTCGGCCGGGGCGATCACCTGGTGCTGGGCGTCTCCGACACCACGCCGCCGGGGGCCGAGTTCGGCCGGCTGGTCGAGATCGGCCGGCGCGCTGAAGCCTTCGGCCCCATCCGGCCCCCGCGGGCCTGCCGGCCTCGGGACCCCTGAGCGAGGGGGGAACCCCCTGGCCTTTGGCCCGATGTCTCGCGCGCGGCTGCACGCCCGGGGTCACTTCCTCGGCTTCGCGAGGTCGGCGAGGATCATCTCGGCGACTTTGCGGCCGCTGAGCAGCATGCCGCCGAAGATCGGACCCATCCGCGGGGCGCCGTACACGGCGTTGCACACCATGCCCGCGGCGTAGACGCCGGGGTAGATCTCGCGCGTGTTCTCCACGATGGCCAGCTCGCCGCGGGTCGCGTCCATCGGGCGTTCGCCCTCGAGCGAGCCGCTGGGCGTGTTGAGCTTCACCTGGGCCTTGTTCACGAGCACCTTGGCGATCTCGGCGGGGTGCCCCGTCGCCTCGATCACCACGCGGGCGCGGATCGTCAGCGGGTCCACGTGCAGGCCGCTCATCTCCACGGGGCTCCACTGAATCACGAGGCCGGTCACGCGGCCGTTCTGGAGCATCACGTCCTCGACGCTGATGCAATTCATGAAGCGGGCGCCGGCCGCCGTGGCCTTGTAGGTCAGCGCGGCCACCGCGTGCACCGCGTCGGCGGTCCAGTAGCCCTTGCCCGCCCTGGCGCTCTGCACGCCCATTTCGTCGAGGATGGCCTTGGCGGGGTCCTGGACGACGATCTCGTTGAACATCATGCCGCCGCCCCACATGCCGCCGCCGATGCTGAGCTTGCGCTCGAAAAGGGCCACCTGGAGGCCCGCCTTGGCCAGGTAGTAGGCGGCCGTGATGCCGGCCGGGCCGCCGCCGGCGATGGCCACGTCAGTGTCGGCCACCGCGCTCAGCTTCTTCGCGTACGACGCCACGATGAGACGCGTGACGCGGATTTCATCCAGCTTCACCGCCTCGACTCCTCTCTGGACGGGTCGTGTGTCCTGGAACGAAAACGCCCGAGCCACGCGGTGTGGTCGGGCCGACGGCTGCTTCCCTGCGCAGGCGTTACCCTGGTCAGGTTCCTGGGGTCGACCCGAGTCCTCTCAGCCGGCAGGGGCGTCTTCCCCTGCGGCTCCCCCAGCAGCTTAGGCCATTGTAGACGCAAGCCGTCGCCCCGTCAAACGGCAGGGCATGGGAGGCACGCCGGGCCCTTCGCGGCCGCCTTTGACAGCGGACAGTTCGCTGGATTTACTGAAGGGGCCATGCCTTCGCGCCCGGGTACTGCTTCCGCCTTCCTTGAGGAGCCGTTCGCCATGGCTCTCCGCATCCGCCGCGTGTTCGACCTCGCGCAGCCGTTGTTCGACAGGTGCCCCGCCTTCCCAGGCGACCCGCGCGTGCGGGTGAGGAACGTGAAGACGATTGATGCCGACGGCTTCAAGCTCGAGACGCTCTTTCTCGCCAGCCACTCCGGCACGCACGTGGACGCGCCCAGCCACCTGCTGCACCTCGACCGGGGAGCGATAACAGACTTCCGTCCCGACCACTTCGTGGGGCCATGCGTGGTGGCCGACCTGCGGCGCAAGGGCGACGATGATGAGATCGGCCCCGCCGACCTGGAGCCGTGGCGCGACCTGCTGGCGTCGGGCGACATTCTGCTGCTGGCCACGGGCTGGTCGCGCTTCCGCGGCGAGGACGCCGAGCGCTGGATGCACCACTCGCCCTACCTGACGCAGGAGGGCGCCGAGTGGGTCTGCGCCCGCGGCGTGAAGGGCGTGGGCATTGACCACTTCACCATCGGCACCACGCTCGAGCAGTTCGACCGCCCGCCGCACGAGACGCTGCTGCGCCGCCGCATCTGGATCGCCGAGGACCTGGCGATTCCCGACGAGCTGCTCGCCGAGCGTCGTAAGTGGCTCTATGTGGGCGTGCCGCTCAAGCTCCAGGGCGCCAGCGGCGCGCCGGCGCGGCCGGTGGTGCTGGATGTGGAGGAATGAGGGGACGCGGGCCGCCTGCCGCGGGCCGCGGGCGCGAGGGAGCCGGCGCGTGTGCACCCTGCACGGCGGCCGGCCAGAAGCTCGCCCGGCTCTCACTTGGCGTCGGGGTCCTGGCGGCGGCGCTCGAGTTCCTTGCGGTAGAAGGCAACCTGGGCTTCGAGGCGCGTCTTGTCTTCGCCTTCGGCCTCGGCGGCGGCCTTGGCGGCGGTCTCGGCGGCGAGGGCCACGTGGCCGAGCTCATAGTGCACGCGGGCCAGGGCGGCGAGCACGCCCACGGCCTTGGCGTCGGAGAGGGCGGCGGCCTGCTTCGCCAGTTCCAGGGCCTTGGGCAGGTCGCGGTGCTCCAGGTCGCCGGCCGTGCTGAGGGTGAGAGCCACCTCGATCAGCGCTTCGGGGTCCTTGGCGCAGCCCTTGGCCATGTCGAGCAGCACGGGCCAGGTCTCCTCGAGCTTGCCCTGGTCGCGCAGGATGGCGCGCTTCAGGCGATAGGCGTCGGGGTCGTCGGGCACCTCGCGGATGATCTCGTTGACCACCTCCATGACCCGCTCCTGGTCGCGGGTGCGGGCGGCGTCGCCCAGCTTCTGCTGAAGCGCCGCGAGCTTCTTGGCCCGGGCCGCGTCGAACTTGCCGGCCACGAGCTCCTCGATCACCTGGGCCATCTTGGTCAGCGGATGGCCGTGCCAGGCCACCTTGCCGTCGCGGTCCACCACGAAGGCGTGGGGGATGCCGGCCACGCCCTTCATGTAGGCGTTGTTCGTCTTGCCCGCGTCGTCGAGCCCCACGTGGTAGTCCATGGCCATGGTTTCCATGTACTTCTTCACCGTGGCCTCGTCCTCCTCGGTGATGCCGACGAAGACAACGTCCTTGTCCCCGTACTTCTTATGCAGCTTGTTGATGTGGGGGATGGTGCGGCGGCAGGGCTGGCACCAGGTGGCCCAGAACTCGACGACCAGCACCTTGCCCTTGGCCGCCTCGAGGGTCACGGGCTTGTTGGCGACCCAGGTTTTCACCTGGATGGCGGGTGCCGTGTCGCCCACGTCGAGCGCCAGGGCGCTTGAGCCGCCGAGAAGAGCCGCCGCCAGGACTGCCAGAAGGGTTCGGGTCATCGGGGCTGTCTCCAGAAAACTACGCCCTGCGTACGCAAAGGAACACACATCCACCTCGCCCGGACACTGAGGCTCCAACCCTGCCGGGATCATTCGCGGCGCTGCGTCGTTCCCGCTGCGAAGCGGCCGCGAGCATTCCGCTTGCGGGCCTCTTCGGCCGCTCGACAGGCGGGGCGCTTGTCGCCGCGGGAGTCCGCAACGGGAGCTACTTCGCGCCCGCGTCCTTGGCCTTCTTGTCTTTCTTGGGCTTCTTCGGCTCTTTGCGGTCGCGGTAGTTTCCTTTGGCCATGGGTGTCCTCCTGATCAGGTCTTGTTCTGCCTGCCCGCGAATCGGGCCTGAAGCTCGGCCACCTGCGCGTCCTCGATCTTGGCGAAGAGCGGCGTGGGCGCGGGGCTCACCCGGCGGCCGGTGAGGCACGCCCAGTCCTCGATGCCCGCCCAGGCCTCGGTCTCGGGCGAGCCGTCGAGGCCCAGGTTGGCGAAGAGCCGCCGCCCGGTGAAGGGGATGAACGGCGCGCCGAGGATGGCGAAGGCGCGGCACAGGTGCGCGCAGACGTTGAGGGTGGTGCCGGCCGCGGCCTTGTCGGCCTTCACCTGGTGCCACGGCTGCTTGGTCTGGAAGTAGGCGTTGGCCGCGGCCCAGGCGTCGCGCTGGGCGCGCACGGCTTTCTGGAACGAGCACTCCTCCATGGCCTCGTTGACGGCCTTCACCGTGTCGGCCAGGGTCTGGCGGATGGCGGCCTCGGCGTCGCCGGCGCCCACGGCGTCGGGCACCACGCCGCCCCAGTTCTTGTTGAGGAAGGTGAGGCTGCGGTGCACGAAGTTGCCGAGCACGTTCGCCAGGTCGCTGTTGACGGTGCTCTGGAAGCCGGCCCAGGTGAAATCGCTGTCGCCCTTCTCGGGGGCGACCATGCACAGGTAGTAGCGCCAGGTGTCGGCGGGGAAGAGCTCGATGGCCTGGTCGCTGAAGACGCCGCGGCCCTGGCTGGTGGAGAACTTGCCGCCCTCGTAGTTGAGCCACTCGAAGGCCTTGAGCATGTCGCACAGCACGAAGCCGTCGTCGGCTGCCATGATCACGGCGGGCCAGGTGACGGCGTGGAAGGGCACATTGTCTTTGCCGATGAACTGCACGAGGCGGGTGGCGGGGTCCTTCCAATAGGTCTGCCAGGCGCCGGGGGTGCCGCGGGCATCGGCCCACTCCATCGAGATGCCGATGTAGCCGATGGGCGCGTCGAACCAGACGTAGAAGACCTTGTCCTCGTAGCCCTGGAGGGGCACGGGCACGCCCCAGCGGAGGTCGCGGGTGATGCAGCGCTCGCGGAGGCCCTCGTTGAGCCACTTGTGGGCGATGCCGAGGGTGGTCTTGGGCCAGTGGGTGCGGGTGGCGATCCAGCGCTCGACGAGCGGCGTGGCCTTGGGCAGGTCGAGGAAGAGGTGCCTGGATTCGCGCACCTGGAGGTTCGAGCGCTGGCACACGGCGCAGCGCGGCTCGCGCAGGTCGGCGGGGTCGAGCAGCTTGGTGCAGCTCTCGCACTGGTCGCCGAGGGCTCGGGGGAAGCCGCAGAAGGGGCAGGTGCCCTGCACGTAGCGGTCAGGCAGGAAGCGGGCGCAGTCGTTGCAGTAGAGCTGGCGGATGGCCCGCTCGGTGATGTAGCCGTTGTGCCACAGGCGCAGGAACAGGTGCTGCGTGATCGCGCGGTTCTGGGGGCTGGAGGTGCGGCCGAAGTAGTCGAAGGCCAGGCCGAGCTGCTCGTAGATGCGTTTCTGGATGGCGTAGTATTTCGCGGCGTATTCCTCGACGGGCAGCCCCTCCTCCAGGGCCGCCAGCTCGCAGGGGGTGCCGTGCTCGTCGGTGCCGCACACGGCGAGCACGTCGTGGCCCTGCATGCGGCGCCAGCGGGCATAGATGTCGGCCGGCAGCAGCGAGCCGATCACGTTGCCCAGATGTTTCACGCCGTTGACGTAGGGCAGAGCCGAGGTGACCAGGAACTTCTGACTCATGCGGACTCCTCGCCAGGGCAACGCCCTGGCTGCCATATTTTACCATCCCCGCGGGTGACTCACAAATGGAGGAGGGGACAGGCGCCGGGCGGTGAAGCGCCGCCGCGGCCTCCGGCGCCTGACCGCGCTGCTGAGCGAGACGCTACGGGGCGGGCTTGAGACGCTGCATCTCGATGTTCCGCACGGCGCCCTGCGTGCTCCAGGAGAAGAAGCCGAGCGGCCGGCAGGGCAGCAGTTCGTCGTAGATGGTGAACTTGTGGGTGCCCCGCTCGAGGTCCACCACCTGCTTGTCGCCGACCCAGGCCTCGATCTTGGCCTTGGTGACGCGGAGGCGGAACTCGTGCCACTGGTTGTTCTTGAAGCTCATGATCTTCGTCTGCTCGTTGTCGCTGGCGTTGCGGTCGTCTATGCTCGAGAGGCCCACCACGCTGTCGCCCCAGCCGCCGCACACGAAGGTCACATGGGAGTCGCCCACCGGGACCGTGAGGCCGCCGAAGATGTCAATGCCGTTCTGCCGGCAACCATCCCAGCGCACCTCGAATTCCTCTTTCGGGAAGTCGCCTTCCCACTGGATGCCGGTGAAGGGCATGCCCTCGCCGAGTACGATGGCGCCGTCCTTTACCTCCACCTTGCCGGCGAGCGAGAAGCTGTCCTCCTTCAGCACCTTCCAGCCGTTGAGGCTCTTGCCGTCGAACATCTGGAACCAGTCGCCCGGCGGCACGGTGGCGGGGGTGACCTGTTTGGCCTTCTCGGGGGTCTTGGCCGCCTCCTTGGTCTCGGGGGCCTCCGTGGTTTTCGGCGCCTCCTTCGCTTTGGCCGGTTCGGCGGGCTTGGTATCGGGCGGGGCTGAGCAGCCGCTGAGCATTGCCGCGGCCATGGCCGCAAGGCACGCGAGCGTTGTTCTCATTGCGGTCATCCTTTCCGGCGAGGGATTCCAGGGAGGCCGCCGTCCCGTGGCGGCTGCGCGGTGCCTGCATCGTACCCGTGCCCACCTCCGATGTCAAGGCGGGGCAGGCCGCCACGCTACGCAGGCGCCGATGTGTCAGCGACGACGGAACTTGGCGCGAGACTTGAGCTTAGGCTTGCCCGCGGCAGCGTCGTCCACGATCTCGGCTTCGGGCAGAGGCTCGTCTTCGATCCACTGGCCGGCGGCGAGGGCTTCGTCGGCGGACCTGGGCTTGTCGAGTTTGGCCGCGGCCGCGGGAGCGGCCTCGATGCGACGTTCGGGCGCGCTGGGCGGCGGCACGGCGACGGTGGGGGCTTCCGTGTCGGAAGGCGAGATGGGCCGTACCAGAGGGGCCTCGCGCGCGGCCGAAGGCATGGGCGCGACTTCGGGCCGCGGGCGCGCGGCCTCTTTGGGCTTGCTCACCGGCACGTAGTCCTTCTCGCCCGGCTCGGGCACGGCCTCGAGCAGCCGCTTGATGATTTCGACGGTGCTGATGCCTTCGCTGTCGGCGTTGAAGTTGGTGAACATGCGGTGCCGCAGCACGGGGAGCGCCGCGGAGCGAATGTCGTTGCACGAGACGTTGGCTCGTCCGTCGAGCACGGCGCGGGCCTTGGCGCCCAGGATGAGGTACTGGCAGGCGCGGGGCCCGGCGCCGCAGTAGATCCAGTCGTTGATGAACTTGGGGCTCCCCGGCGTCTGCGGCCGCGTGGCGCGCACCAGGCGCGTGGCGTACTTGACCACGTGGTCCGACACGGGCACGCGGCGCACGATGTCCTGAAGGGCGAGGATTTCGGGCTTGCCGAGCACCTTGCGGGGCTTGAGCTTGGCGAGCTGGGTGGTGGCCTTGACGATCACGTTCTCGTCGGCCTCGGCGGGGTAGTCCACCCAGATGTTGAACATGAAGCGGTCGAGCTGGGCTTCGGGCAGGGGGTAGGTGCCCTCCTGCTCGAGGGGGTTCTGGGTGGCGAGCACGAAGAAGGGGAGGTCGAGGGGATAGGTTTTGCCCGAGGTGGTGACGCTGTACTCCTGCATGGCCTCGAGCAGCGCGGCCTGGGTCTTGGGCGGCGTGCGGTTGATCTCGTCGGCGAGCAGCATGTTGGTGAAGATGGGGCCTTTGATGAAGCGGAAGTTGCGGGTGCCGGTGGCCTCGTCTACCTCCAGGATGTCGGTGCCCGTGATGTCGCTGGGCATGAGGTCGGGGGTGAACTGCACGCGCTTGAAGTCGAGGTCGAGCACCTGGGCGATGGTGCGCACGGTGAGGGTCTTGGCGAGGCCGGGCACGCCGACCATGAGGCAGTGGCCGCGCGAGATCATGGCCATGACGATCTGGTCGAGGACCTCGGTCTGGCCGATGATGACCTTCTGGACCTCGTCGCGGATCTTGGCGCTGGCCACGCGCATGCGGCGGAGCGAATCGAGGTCGAGCTTGCCCTCGGTGGGCGCGTCGGCGGGCAGGCCCAGCTCTTTTTCGAGCGCGGGCGCGGCCGGTTGGTACGTGCGGGTGATGGGGGCGCGCTCGGCGGGCGGCGGCACGGTCTTGACGAGGTCGCGCACGATGTCGGTCGAGGTCACGCCTTCCGAGAGGGCGTTGAAGTTGACGAAGACGCGGTGGCGCATGACCGGGATGGCGCAGGCCCTCACGTCGTCCACCGTGGCTTCGAGCCGGCCTTCGAGCACGGCGCGGGCCTTGGCGCCCAGGATGAGGTACTGGCAGGCGCGGGGCCCGGCGCCGCACTGGACGCGCTGGTTCACGAAGTCGGGCGCGCCCGGGCCGGGCCGCGAAGCGCGCACGAGGGCCGTGGCGTAGCGGATCACGGGGTCGGGCACGGGGACGCGCCAGACGATCTTCTGGAGGGCCAGGATGTCGGCTGCGGTGAGCACCTTCTTGGGCGTGGGCATCGAGCGGTAGGTGGTGCGCTTGATGATCGTCTCTTCCTCGGGCTCGGTCGGGTAGTCCACGAGGATGTTGAACATGAAGCGGTCGAGCTGGGCCTCGGGCAGGGGGTAGGTGCCCTCTTGCTCGAGAGGGTTCTGGGTGGCGAGCACGAAGAAGGGCGGCTCGATCTCGTAGGTGTAGCCCGAGGCGGTGACGCTGAACTCCTGCATGGCCTCGAGCAGCGCGGCCTGGGTCTTGGGCGGCGTGCGGTTGATCTCGTCGGCGAGCAGCATGTTGGTGAAGATGGGGCCTTTGATGAAGCGGAAGTTGCGGGTGCCGGTGGCCTCGTCTACCTCCAGGATGTCGGTGCCCGTGATGTCGCTGGGCATGAGGTCGGGGGTGAACTGCACGCGCTTGAAGTCGAGGTCGAGCACTTGCGAAATGGTGCGGACCATGAGGGTCTTGGCGAGGCCGGGCACGCCGACCATGAGGCAGTGGCCGCGCGCGAGCATGGCGGCGAGCACCTGGTCGAGCACTTCGGCCTGGCCGACGATGATCTTGTTGACCTCGGCGCGGATGGCCTCGGAGGCGGCCTTCATGTTGCGGACGGCCTGTTCGTCAATGGCGCCTTCGGCGAGGGCGCCGGGGGCGGGCGAGGCCACTGCGCCGGCCGCGGCCTCGGGGGCGGCCTCGGCGGGCTCGGGTTCGGCCTGCTCGCCCTTGTCGAACACGAACACCACGCCCGCCACGCCCACCTGGTCGCCGTGGGTGAGCAGCCGGCGCTCGATCCGCTCGCCATTGACGAAGGTGCCGTTGCCGCTGCCGAGGTCGGTGATGACGAAGCCCTCGGGGGCCGGCTCGATCTGCGCGTGATGGCGCGACACGCGCTCACCGGCCAGGCGGATCTGGCACGAGGGGCTGCGCCCGATCTGGATCGGGGCGTTGGGCAGGCGGTAGGTGAGCTCCTTGCCGGAGCCGGCGCGGATTCTCAGGATGGGCATGGCCGGTCTCGATCCCTTTCGCTGGTGCGGGTCAGTTCTTGGGCTTGGGCTTCGGCTTGGCGGGGGCGGCCTCCTTCTCGCGCCAACTGGCCGTGTAGAAGTGCGGCCATGGGCGGCGCTTGAACGTCGCGGCGTCGAAGTCGGGCAGCGCCACCACCCCGTCGCCCACACGAATGCCGCCGAGCCCGGGCACGTAGCCGAAGGTGAGTTCGGTGCCGGGACCGCCCATCTTGCGCTCCTCGCGGAAGAGGTGGCGGTTCATCTTCACCGTCCAGATCTTGCCCGTCTTGCGCATCTCGCACAGGTCGAGGCGGCGAATCTGGATGCCCTTGAGCTCGGTGCCGCCGGGGTCGAAGGTCCGCTTGTCGCGTATCTGCTCGACGAGCAGCTTCACGGTGCCCGGGTTGCCGCCCATGCGCACGATGCGCTTGATGTTGAAGTAGTCTTCGCTCATCCAGGTGACCTCTTCGATGCCGTCGCGGGCCTCCTTGGGGAGCTCGGTCAGGCCGTCGGGCGGGTCGAGGGTGATGCCCTCGAAGACCTTGTCCTTGAACTTCAGCACGAGGTCGTACTTGCCGGGCGGGAGGCCCTGGAGGGAGACGACGCCGGCGCCGCGGTCAATGTTGGCGACGTAGGTCTTGTATTCGGTCGCCTCGACGACGATGGCCTCTTCGAGGTCGGCGATGGGCTGGACGGCCACGCGGAGGCCGCCCGGGCCGCCGGGCGGGGTGTCGTGGAATTTCTCGGCGAGGGCGGTTGCCGCCAGGAGCGCGAGGATGGAGAGGACGCGGGCGATGGCGGGGGGTGGATTGGGGAGTGCGGATTGGTGGAGAGCGGAGAGCCGAAATCCGAAATCCGGAATCCGAGATCGTCTCATCGGGCCGTCTCCTTCACTACTCCCTGACCGCTTGCTGCGCGGCGCGGCTCTTGGGGTATTCGCGCATCACCTTCTCGATCAGCTCGCGGGCCTTGGCGGTGTTGCCGAGCTTGCGGTGGGCGCGGGCCATGAGCAGCTCGACGTCGGGCAGGTAGGGCGTGAGCGGGTTGAGCTTCACGAGGGTTTCGAGTTCGACCAGGGCGCGGTCGGGCTCGCCGAGCTTGTCGAAGTAGCGCGCGGTCATGAGGATCAGGTCGCCGCTGAGCTTGCCGCTGGGGTATTCGATCTCCCAGAGCACGAGGCCCTCGCGGGCGGCGCGCAGGGCGCCGTTCTCGATGTGGGACCAGACGGTTTCGAGGAAGCCGCCCTGGCGGACGGCGATGGTGCGACGGTCGGCCTCGGCGTAGGTGATCTTCTGGGCGTCGCGGTAGGCCTCCTCGGCCTTGGCGAAGTCGCCCTGGGCGCGGTAGACGTCGCCGATCTTTACGGCGGCGATGCGTTCTTCGAGGCCGCTGCGGGTGCGCAGGATGCTCCTGGCGGCCTCGAGGGCGCGTTCGGGCTGCTTGAGCTTGTGGAGGAGGATCTCGAGGCGCTCCATCTGCGCGCGGGCCGCGTCGAGCCGGGTGGGCGCCTCGGGCACCAGGGCGGCGTAGATCTTCATCGCCCGCTCCGGCTCCTTCACGGAGCAGGCCAGGGCCAGGCGGTCAGCGGCGCGCCAGGCCTTGGGGCCCTTGACGCCGAAGCTGTTGGCGTAGGCCTCGGTGAAGGGCTTGATGCGCTCGGCGTCCTCCTCGGTCTCCACCAGCTCCCAGAGGGCCTCCATCGTGCGCTCGGAGTACTTCGTGCAGTCGGTGGCCACGATGATGCCCACGTAGCGGCGCACGGCGTCGGTGTCGAGGATCGTGAAGTTCTTCAGGGCGGGCGAGAGGGTGACGATGGCGCCGTAGGTGTCGAGCGGCTTGCCGTCCTCGCCCACGATGCGGGCCACGACGGTGAACGGCCCGTCGCCCACGTAGATGTGCTCCTTGCCTTCGCCGGTCCCGGTGGAGCCGTCGCCGTAGTCCCACAGCACCCGGGCCTTCTCGGGCACGTTGCGGCACTGGGTGTGGAAGGTGACACGGGTGAACTGCTCGAGCTCGACGGGCTCGGGCTTGGCCTCTTTTTCTTTCTCCTTGGGGTCTGCGGCGTGGCCCTTGAACTCGAGCTTGCCGGCCCGGGGGTCGGGCTTGCGGTCCACGAGGAGCTGGTCCTCCTGGGCCCAGGAGAAAGCGGCGAGGGGGGCGTTGGCGCGGCGCTCGACGGCTCCCGCCTTGGCGACCGGCGTGTGCACGAAGGCGGATTCGGGGATCACCTTCCAGCCCTGTTCGCCGGGGGGCGTCCAGCCGAGCATCATGCACGTTTCGCCCTGGGTCTTGGCGTGGTAGTATTCGATCTTGTATTCGCCCTTGTTGAGGGTGATGTCGGCGCCGTGCTGGCCCTGGCGGCCGCCGCCGGCGTCGTGGTGGCCCGGCCACTCGCAGAGCAGCTTGCCGTCGAGGAAGACGTACGAGGCCTCGCTCGAGGCGGTGTAGATGCGGTACTTGCCCGGCTTCTCGACCTTGAGGTAGCCGACGTAGTAGGAGGCGAAGAGGCTGTCGGGGCCGAAGGGGTTGATGCCGTGGAAGATGTTCTCGACGAAGCCGATGCCATGGAAGTCGCCCGCGCGCACAGCGGCCTGGATAGGCTTGTGGCTCTCGAGGGCGCCGCCGGGGCAGGGCATGGTGTGAAGGAGGAGGCTGAGCTTGGGCTCCCACGAGCCGCCGGCCGGGCGGGGCGTGTCGCCGGGGATGCGGGCGCCGTAGTAGACGAAGGCGGAGCCTTTGGCCCGCGCGGCGTTGTAGGCGATCCACGTTTCGCCGCCGCGGCGATGGGCCAGGACGCGGAAGGGGAGGGCCTGGCCCTGCTCGTCCACCACGAGGGGGGAGCCGCTGGGGATGTGGCCGCCGTCGCAGAAGGCGAAGGCCACGGTATCGGCGTCGCCGCCGCCGAGGATCTGCCGGCGGTATTCGCGGGGGGCTTTCCACTCGGCGCCCAGGCAGGCCGCCAGCGGCACGGAGCACGCCACGAGCTCCAGCACGAGGAGCCCGAGGGCCGGGCGCTTGCGGTGGGGGGCCTGGGGCGAGCGCTCTCTCACTTGACCGCCCCCGCGGCGATGGCCTTGTAGTATTCGGAGACGAGGCGCTCGAACTCGGGCGGGATCGGCTCCTCCTTGGCGTTGAGCATTTCTTCCTTGAGGGCGGTGGGGAGGCGGTGGCGCGGGTCGAGGGCCACGGCGCCTTCGCCGGCGGCGGCGCGCTTGGTGTTCTGGAGGGCGTGGACGATGCGGCGCTGGGTTTCGGCGAAGCCGACGAGGTCGCCGGCGCGGGCCTGCTGCTCGGCCTTCTGCATCAGGACGATGGCCTCGTCGAGTTCGCCGGTGGGCAGGTACATGAGGGTGGCCTTGGAGTAGACGGTTTCGGCGTCGCGGCGCACCTCGCGCTGGCGGCGTTCGAGGTCGCGCAGGGCGAGTTCGTTGCGGGGCGGGGCGGTGCCGCTGAGGCCGCCTTCGCCGCCGATGCCGCTCTGCTTGCCGCCGCCGGTGGCCTTGGCCTTGGATTCGGGGTTCTCCTCGTCAATCTGGCCTTCGCCGAAGGGGTCGTGGGTGCGGCGGGCCTTGGTTTCGCGCCCCTCGAGGTCCTTGGCCTTGCCGTCTACCAGCTCGCCGTTGGCGTTGCCTTCGCGGCCCGCGCCGGAGCGGCCGGCCATTTCGTTGGCGTTGGGCTTCTCGTTGCCGCTCTTGCCCTTGGCGCTCCAGTTCGAGATGGGGCCGTCGGCCACGTCCCAGCCGGCCGGGATGTCGGCCGTGGCGGCGTTCGAGGCGGAGTCCTGGGCCTGTTCGTCCACCTCTTCCTGCTTGTCCACGAGGTCGCCCACTAGGTCTTCCATCTCCTGGGGCAGGTCCACGAGCGGGATGTTGGGCATCTCGTTCTTGTCCCAGGCCTCCTGCTTCCATTTCTGGGCGTCGGGCTTGTCCATGAGCCACATTTCCATGTCGGCCATGCGTTCCTTGACCTTGTCGAGTGCGGCGAGCATGCCCTCGTCGCGGTCTACGGCGATTTCCTCGGCGGGTGCGCTCTCGCTGCCGGGGACCTGGGTGATGTCTTCGAAGACCTCGCGCATTTCCTGCACGAGTTCGTTGCACGAGGGCACTTCGGGGAAGAGGGCGAGGTCCTTGGCCATCTGCTCGACGGCGTCCTCGATTTTCTCTTTCACGCCTTCGAGTTCGGCGGCGCGGGTGGCGACCTCCTTGGCCTTGTCGCCGCGGTTGTCCTTCGAGCGTTCGAGTTCTTCGCTGATTTCTTTGACGGCGGCCTGGAGCTTGGCGAGCTTTTCGGCCTTGTCTTTGGCCTCTTCGAGGGTTTTCTTGAGGTTTTCGAGTTTTTCGGCGGCGGCGGCGATGATGGGGGCGCGGAGGAATTCGGCGATGGCGCGCAGGTCGGCCATCACCTTGTCTTGCTCGGGCAGGGCGGGGGCGAACTGGCCTTTCTCGATGCGGGAGGCGGCGAGGAGCATGTTCTGGCGGATCTGCCGCGAGTCGATCATCTTGGCCGCCTCGTCGAAGCGGGTGGCCTGCTCGGCGTCGGACTTGGCGATGAGGCGGGCCTGTTCCTGGAGCATTTCCTTGAGTTGGGCGAGGCGGGCCGTGAGCTTGTCCTGCCGCTGGGCGAGGGCGGGGCTGCCCTGGGCGGCGTTGGCCTCGGCGGCGGCCTGGGTGTCGGTGCGGATGCGCTGTTGTTCGCGGATGAGCTCGTCAATCACGGCGAAGATGTCGCGGAGGGCCGCCGTGTCCATGGCCCGCTGGAGCTGGTCCATGCGGCCGGTGAGGCGGGCGAGGATGACGCGCTCGGTGTCGAGTGCCGCCTTGAGGGCGTCGGCCGGCTTCTCGGCCCTGGCCACGGTGCGGAGCTGGGTGACGGCCTGGAGCATTTCGCCGTCGAAGAGCACCTGGAGGACGCCGCGGAGGGGCAACCGCTCGTCCATGAGGGCGAGGAGCTTGCCGCTGGCGGCGCGGATTTCCTCTTGGAGGGCGATGGAGGCGGCGAGCTTCTCGGCCGCGCCGGCGAGCGAGCCGGGCTGTTTGAGTTCGCTGGCGCGCAGGATCTCGCCGTCGGCGATGTTGCGTCGCTGCTTCTGGATGATCTGGGCGAGTTCCACGGCGGCCAGCTTGGTGGTCTCGCGGCTCTTGTTCTCGGCCTCTTCGGGCGAGAGGATGGTCACGGTGATGCGCCCCGAGCGGGTGACGCCGGGGCCGGTCACGTCGTTCCAGTCCTTGGCGACGACCTGGAGCGAGGCCGACTTGCCGGGCTCGATGCCCAGCTTGGCCACGGGGAGCGGATGGGTGACCTGGAGGACCTTCTGCGTCTTGCCCTCGCCCTGCCAGTCGGCGAGCACCTCATCGGTCTCCTTCGGCTCGCCCTCCTTGGCGGGGTGGAGGCGGACGATCTGGGCGCTTGCGACGCCGTAGCGGTCGGTGACGGTGAACTGGAAGGGCAATGTGGCTTCGGGCTTGACGACCAGTTGCGCGGGCGGCGAGTCGAGGGCGATCTCGGGCGGCTCGTCGGGCAGCAGCTCGATGTCGCGCGAGACGGGCTTGCTGGGGAACCCGGCCGTGTCGGTGAGGTCAATGTGGTAGCTGCCCTGGGCTTTGACGGGGAAGGAGCCGGTGACCACGGTGCCGCCCTCGATGGCCATGGCGAGGGGCTCGGCGGCCGTGGAGAGCACGAGGGCCGCCTTGGCGATCGGCTTCGAGCAGGTCGCGCGAATGTCCACCCGCGAGCCGGGCAGGGCGCGCACGGTGCCGCTGTCCTGCGAAGCGGCCGGCAGCCCGGTGTAGGCGGGCGGGGCGATCTCGAGCTTGACGTCGGTGACGGCGGGGCGATGGTGGGCGGTGATGGTGTAGGCGTCGGACTCCGCGTCGCCGGCGACGATGTGGTAGGCGAAGGTGCGGCTGACGTCGGCCATCAGGCACTGGAGCTTGCCCGGCGCGTCGCCGGGCCGCATCACGGCCACCTGCTCCTGGTCGTTCTCGGGCGTGTAGACGAGGAGCACGCTGTCGGGCAGCTTGCCGGCGAGTTGGACTCCGATCGTCACGTCGTTGCCCACGAGCACGTTCTGGTTCTTGGGCGTCACATCCACGATCTTCGTCTGGGTGAGGGGCCGGACGCCGGCGAAGGGCACGAGCACGCGGGCGAGTGCGTTGGCGAAGTGGCTGGGGTAGAGGATGCCGTAGGCGGCCATGCCGCCGAGGACGAGTGCCGCGGCGCCCAGAGCGGCGGCCAGGCGGCGCTTGGGGATGGCGGCGGTGAGGTCGGCCCGGGCCGCGCCGGCGTTGCCCTGCTCGACGACGGCGTGGATCAGCTCGCTCGCCTCCGCGTCGTCCTCGCGGGCCAGGAGGAGGGCGTTGATCATCGCGTTGTCCATCTGGGGGAACTTCTGCTCGACCTTCACGGCCATGCGTTCGGCGGTGAGCGGCTCGCGCAACAGTCGCGCCCCCCAGCGGACGAGGAGCACGGCGATGCCGGCCAGGCCGGCGAGGGCGAGGAGGCGCACGGCCATGGGCAGGTGCAGCAGGTTGTCGAGCACCATGGCCGAGCCGAGGGCCGCCAGCACGGCGGCCACGAACAGGCCGAAGGCCTCGACGAGCCAGACGCCGCGCTGGTGGTCCTGAAGCGTCTCGAGCCGGCGGCGCAACCGCCCGGCCGAGGCCGTGATCTGCTCTTTGGGGATCATGACGTGCTCCT
Organism: Planctomycetota bacterium; assembly: GCA_035384565.1. Classification (NCBI taxonomy): domain Bacteria; kingdom Pseudomonadati; phylum Planctomycetota; species Planctomycetota bacterium. Next base: position 28,712 of record DAOOIT010000004.1, read on the forward strand.
CAAGGCGGACCCTGCACGGGATAGGACGGATCGGACTCATAGGACCGATATGACAAGCCGGGGACGGCGCGCCCCCAGGTCCTGTCTGTCCCATCAGTCTTGTCGGTCCTGGGCACTAATACTCGAACCGCTTGTCCTTCGGGTTCTTGCTGGCGATGAAGTCGTTGTACTCCTTCGAGGTCATCGGGCGGATCGAGACGTTGTCGAACCAGGCTTCGCCGGGCATGTAGGCGTAGAGCTTGACGCTGATGTGGTCGAACTGGTAGCGCTTGGGCGCCACGATCTCCTTGGTGAACGTTTGCCAGTCTGCCGGGCTGCCGCAGTTCACGTGTGCGCGGTAGCAGCGTTCGAGGCCGTCCTTGGGCTTCGCGGGGTCCATCGGGCCTTCCCAGTAGGCGCTGCCGCCCGACTGCGGTGCGCGATAGCACTCGGCGAACACGCGGGCCACCGAGCCCTTGGTCTTGCAACTGAAGGTCATCACGTAGCCCCAGGCGGGCTTCACCTTGATGAGGTAGCTCATGATGCGCACGCCCTGGTTCTCGCCGGTGGACTTGTCGAGGGTGAACTTCACGCAGTAGCCGTTGGGGCCGTGGTCGAGCGAGACGCGCTCGTGGTTGTGTACGTACCAGTCGCCGCACTCTTCGCCGCTGATGAAGCCGCGGCATTTGGGGCACAGCAGGCCGCACCAGGGCTTGCGGTCGCCCAGGTCCTGCCCGCAGGCGCAGATGTAGCGGAAGCGCATCGTGCCGCCCTCGTCCTTGCCCACCTCCTTGGGCATGAAGTCGGTGAGCTTGATGTGCCAGGCCTCGGGCACCTTGCCGTCGCTCTTCTCGAAGCCGCCGTTGGCCACGAGATTGGTCGCCCCGAGGGCCGCCCCGGCGAGGAGGCAGACCGACAGCGCGATCGAGCGCCTGCCAATGTGCCCTCCACAACCCGCAGTCCGCAATGCCCTCATTCCAGTTGCCTCCTTCGGCGCAGGACCCATTCGCCGGTCATCAGCCCGAGGAACGTGAGGAAGACCCACCATTTGTTCCACACCTCGCGCTTCTCGGTCCAGGTGTGTTGTTTGGTGTGGAAGGCCATGTCGTCGGCGATCTTCGCGGCCTCTACTGCTTCATAATACCGCCCCGCGCCTGAACTTGCAAGCCTTTTCAGGAGGTCGCGGTTGGGGTCGGTCTCGTTCATCTCGATCGAGGTGTCGCCCACCAGCACGGTGATCTGGTCGCGGCCCAGGTCGGCGCCGTCGGCCTGCGCTGTCACCACGACCTTGTACTTGCCTCCGACGTGCGGGAGGAAGCTCGCGGTGAAGGCGTCGGGCACGCCGGCCGTCGCCCCGTCCTTGGGCCGGGTGCCCGCGCGTTCGCTCACCTTGCCGTCGGGCGCGTAGATGTGGCACACCACCTTGGCGTTGGGCGCCGTGCGGCCCTCGGCGTCCACGGCGGTGACCGTGAGGTTCACCGGCTCGTTGAGTTCGTAGGAGAGCTTGTCGGCGACGACCTGGACGGCTCGCCGCTCTTTCTCGGCCTGCTCCTCGGGCATGAGCCAGGTGACGAGCTGGCGCCAGAAGAGGGTCTGGAGGTCGTCCTGCACCTGGCCCTCGGCCATGCCCAGCTTCCAGCGCCACGTGCAATCGGTGAGCACCACGATGGCCTTGCCCTTGCCGTAGCGGTGGGCGACGACCACGGGGAGGTCCGAGCCGTCGGTCGTCTTCATCAGCACGGTGGCGCCCGGCTTCACCTCGCCCACGCCCATCAGGCTGATCAGCTCGGGGGCCTTGGCCCACGACTGCGTCACGCCCTGGAATGCGGGGTGCGCCCGCCCCTCGGGCGTGAGCTCCACCTGGAAGCGGCGCTCCACGTACGACGCCGTCCGCAGGAGCTCGACGGGCAGCACCCGGGCCAGCGGCGTGCTGCCGAAGCCCTCGGTGCCGAAGCTGCTCTTGCCGCCCAGCAGCAGCACGGCGCCGCCCTGCTCGACCAGCGCGGCGATCGTCGCGAGCTGCTCGGGCGAGAAGAAGGTGTGCGGCACGTCGCCGATGATGATCGCCTTCAGGCGCTGAAGCTCGGCCGGCGCCATCGTAGCGATGCGGGCCGAGTCGGCCGGGTTCGTGCCCTGCACCGACATCTTGCCGGGCGCCGTGCGAATCACGGCCGTGTGCTCGACGTTCTTGTAGGCCGCCAGCACGCGGCTCAGGAACTTGAACTCCCATCGCGGTCGGGCCTCGATGTAGAGCACCCGCGACACGGGGTCGGCCACGAACACGGGCATCGGCTTCTCGTTGTTCGCCTTGTTCGCCTCAGCGGGGTCGGCCGGCACGCGCACGGTGTAGACGAATTGCCCCGGGCTGGTGGGCTTGAGTTTCATGGAAACCTGCCGCTCGGGGCGGTCGGGACTCAACGCGACCGCCGACGTGGCAATGACCTCGTTGTCGAGCAGCAGCTCGACGGGCACGCTGCGCGCGCCGAACCCCTTCATCCCAACGGTCACCGTGACGTCGGAGGTGTGGCCGACGACGATGCGCTTGTCATGCGAGACAGCGACGATGGAGAGGTCGGATTCCTTCTCCTTGATTTCCTTGGGCTTAGGGCGGCCGAAGCCGACGGCGAAGATGGGCGCCTCGAGCTCCTTCGCGGCCACCTGCGGGTCGCTGCCCGTGTTGTCGCGCCCGTCCGACAGCAGCACGACGCCGGCCAGGTCCTCGCCCTTGAGCTCGTCGCGAAGCTGGGAGAGCGCCATGCCCAGGCTGGTGCCCGTGCCGGTGGCCTTCTCGAGGCTGTCGAGCGCCTCGGGCTTCAGCCGCGAGAGGCCGGTGGCGAACTCGAAGAGGTCCACCGTCGCCTTCTCGCCCAGCTTCTCGATGAGCTTCGACTCGCGCAGGGCGTCGAGCGCCTCCCGCAGACGCGGCCTGTCGCGGCCCGCATCCACCACGCTCATGCTGCCCGACGTGTCGAGCAGCACGGCCACGTGGGGCTTGATCTCCTCGGTCTTTGTGAACGTAATGCTTGGCTGAACAAGGAGATACACGATCATGGCGAGTGCGCCGAGCCTGAGGATCACAATGGCCGCCGATGTGAGCGTGAAGGGCAGCAACTCGCGCCACACCAGGGCGAACGAGCCGGCCAGCGCCATCACCACGCCGACCACGGCGAGCCAGGTGAGCGTCTGACCCCACGGATAGTCAAGCGTCCAATGCACTTACGCGTCCCTCACAGGACCGGATGCACCGGCGTCTCCGGTTGCTTCATCATGCCCGGCCAGTCGGGGGGCTCCACCGCATCGTCCGTCAGCAGGTCTGAGCCGAACCAGCCGGCCACGAAGTCGGCAAGCTCCACGACGTTGAGATTGAGCCTCACGTTGAGGCCCCAGGCGATCCAGAGGCCGACACAGTACTTGTCTGCGAGCTGGGTGCCTGGGGCTGGCTTGATGGAAGTGTCGTATTCCCTTGTGGTTGTGAATGGGCCTTTGGTCTCGATTCGAGGCGGCGCCCCGGCCCACTCCAGGCTGCGGACGAAGGGCACGCCCTGGCCCTGCTCGAGCTCCGAGCCGGCGGCCGTGTAGCGCCCGTGCCAGCCGATGGCGAAAATCGTCTGGTTATCGCCTCCGGCGACGACGAAGTAATCAGTGACCTTGAGCCGGACGTAAGGCAGCGGCCCTGCGAAGCCGGCGCTCGCGTCGAAGCAGTCCGCAAAGTCCATCCACCGCTTCGCCAGGAAGCTGTCCTTAGGGGCGAAGCAGCCTGATGCAGCAAGGCTAAGCGCAACGAGCGCAAGCGCTTGCGATACCATGGCCGATGGCTTCATCGCTTCTCCTTCCCGATCTCGCCCGGCCGGCTGGGCTGCCAGTAGTCATCGCCCACGAGGTCGAGGCCGAACCAGCCCGTGAGAAAGTCGCCCAGTTCCACGAGATTGAAGTCGAGCCTGAACGCAACGAGGACCGTGGCCGCGAGGCCGGCCCAGCAACGCTCGGCTATCATCCCCCCGGGTCCTGGTTGCGCGGTGTCATAGGTGCGCGTGGTGCGCGCGAGCCACTGGGTGTGGACAGCGGTGCGCGCGACCTCCTCGTGGTTGCGATAGACGGGCAAGCCGGCATAGACGCCTACGCCCGATCCCGCCGCGCGGTACCGGCCCCGCCAGCCCGTGGTGACTGGCTGGGCGTAGCCGTTGCCGAGGACGAAGTAATCCGTAAGCTTCAGCCGGACATAGAGATGCGGCATCAGCAGACCGCGCCAGCGCGGCTGGCTCTCGGGCACCGGGATCGCCTGGCCGCCGGGGTCCATCGCGTAGCCGGTGGCCTTGGGGAACAGGAAGGGCGCAACGGGCCAGCCGAGGCCGACCTCGGCGTGAACGCAGTCGCCCAAGTCGGCCCCGCGTTGGGCGAAGTACCTGCCGACCGGCCCCGAGCACCCAAGGGCTGCCAGGCAGAGCAGGGGGACGGGAATGAGCGAGCGAATGATCACTTGTCGACTCCGGTGTTCGTTTTTCGCATGGCCTCGGCCCTCACTGGGCCACGCCGGGGTTGCGCTGGCGCAGGACCTCGAAGAGCGGGAGCTTCATGCCGCCGGCCTTGGCCGCGCGGCTCAGGAGGTTGCCGAAGAAGGACTCGAGGACGAAGAGGAGGAGGGCCAGCTTGAAGAGGGTGGGCCAGGCCTTCTCCTCCTCGCGCGACTTCTTGACCTCCTCGACGACGTCGCGCTTGGGCCCCTCGACAAAGCGGATCATGCCCGAGGGCGCGGCCGCGATGATCTTGTCGGGGTCCTCCATCGTGATGACGGATTCCTTGACGTCGAGGTTGACGCCGAAGCCGCCGCTATTCGTGAAGGCGGGATCGGCGGCAACCTGGTAGAGGCCGGGCAGATCGGTCTCCTTGAACACGCACTCGGCGTAGCCGCCCTGGAGCACGGGCGGCGGCAGCACGATGCGGCGGCCGGTGGGGTCGGTGACCACGATGCGCTCGCGGTACTGGGCGGTGAGGGCCTGGAACTTGACCGGCTCGCGGAGGCGGAAGGCGGCGCCCTGGACGTCGGCGCCGGCGAGGTAGTAGATCACCTGGTGCACCCAGGGCAGGTAGGCGCGGCGGAGGGGGAAGTTGTTCCAGTCGGCGTCGGCCGTGCTGGTGAAGAGCAGGACCTTGCCTTTGCCGAACGCGCCCTCGACCAGGGCGGGCTGGCCGTTGGTGAACGAGAGCAGGACGGCGGCGCCGGGCTTGAGCGAGGCGCGGTTCGCGCCCACGCACAGGAAGAAGCGGGCCGAGCGGAGATCGAGGGGGGTCTTGAAGAGAGGGTGCCCTTCGCGCTGCTCGCCGAACTCGAAGGCTTGGCGCCTGGTCGGGTCGCCGACGGGCTGGCCGAGGGTGATGGGGAGGAACTTCCAGTCGTTATAGTGCGCGGCGTTGACCTTGCCGCCGAGGAAGACCCAGAGGTTGCCGCCCTCGCGGAGGAAGTTTTCGATCTTCACCTGGTCGGAGCCGTCGAGCGCGGGCACGTTGCACAGGATGAGGGTGCGGAAGTCGTCGAGCTTGGCGGCCGGCAGCTCGGCGGCGGTGATGATGCGGGCGTCCACCGGCGCGGGGCCTTCGTCGCCTGGGGCCGTCACGAGGCCGGTCGCCGGGCTCAGGGCGTTGCCCAGATAGAAGGTCTCGCCCAGGGCAGCCACAGCCGAGGGGTCGCCGTCCACCACGAGCACCTTCGAGCGCTCGCCGATCTTGGCGGTGAAGTAGTGCTGGTCGTCAATCGCCAGGGCGTCCTCCTGGAGGCTCACGGTGCAGCGATAGGTGCCGGCGCCGCCCAGGCGCGTGGTGAGGGTGACCGGCACGGGGGCGCCGGGGCGGACGGCGAAGGTCTCCTGGACCACGGGCTTGCCGTTGACGCTGAGGGTGGCGACGCCGCCCGGCGAGCCGGCGCCCACGGCCCACACTTGTGCGGTGACGGTGCACTGCTCGGGGCCGGAGCCGGCGACGGCGACCGATTCGATGAAGCAGTTGGGCGAGCCCTTGTGGCCGTAGCTGGTGAGGTAGAGCGTGGCATCGGTCTGCACGGTCTTGAGGAAGTTGCTCTTGAGGGTGGCTTCCCAGGCGGAGGCCTGGAGGTCGGTGAGGAGGTGGATCTCGCGGCGGCGGCGCTTCTCCTTCTCGTCGCCGGGGGCCTTGGGCGCCGGCTCCTTGGCGTCCTTGGGCGCGGCGGCGGCCGCCCCGCTGGCCTTGTTGGCCAGGCGCAGGGCCTCGCGCAGCGCGGGGTCGAGGTTGGTGCCGAGCACGGAGAGCTTGGCCTGCCGCAGGGCCGCCTTGGCGCGTTCGTGGTCGGACGTGAAGTCGGGCAGGAGCGGCTCGACCTGCTCGTTGGCGAGCAGCGCGATCACCTCGTCGCCGGGCTTCAGGGTGCCGAGGAGGCCGATGGCGGCCTCGCGGGCCTGTTCGAAGCGGCTCCGGCCCTTGTCTATGTAGCCCATCGAGTAGGAGTTGTCGAGCACGATGACCATCGAGACCGGGGCGTCGGGGAGCACGTCGGTCTGCTCCCTGGTGCGGGTGCACTTGGCCATGCCGAGGGCGATGAGAAGGATGAGAGCCATGCGCAGAAGCATGAGGAGGATGTTCTTGAGGCGGGTGCGGCGGACGGCTTTGCGCTGGCAGGCTTTGAGGAAGCGGATGCAGGGGAAGTCCACGATCCGGGCCGTCGGGCTCTGGAGCATGTGGATGATGACGGGGATGCTGAGCGCGGCGAGCCCCGCATACACGAAACTCCAGACGGCGGGCGTGAAGCCCCACATGGGAAACCCTCAGGCTGCCATGCGGATTGCGGCTTGCGGCTTGCGGGTTGAGCGCCTGAGGCCGCCGGCAACAATCCGATCCGGAATCCGAAATCCGGCCACGCTTCGGCCGAACGAAGCAGAGTTTGCAGTGCGGCCTTCAGGCCGTATCTTCAACGTCGAGTACGGGCTAAAGCCCGCACTACGAACTGCCTCGCCCTCTGAGGCGCGTGCCTGAGGCCCCACTTCATTCGGCGGAAGTGTTACGAAATCCGAGATCATCTGACCTTCTCCCTTCGGCTCAGGTATGCGCTCAGGAAGGTCGCGTGCGGGGTGTGGGTGTTGATCGTCACGTAGTCAATGTTGTTCTCGTAGCAGGCGCGCTTGTACTGGTTGATGAAGGCGTCGAGTTCCTTCGCATAGTCGTCCTTGAGGTCCTTGGGCGCGATGCGGATCTTCTCGGCGGTCTCCATGTCGCGGAAGGTGGAGACCTTCTCGAAGGGGAAGTTGAGTTCGTCGTTGTCGAGCACGTGGAGCACGACGACGTCGTGGCGCTTCTGGCGGAAGTGGGCGAGGCCCTTGATGACGGCCTCGGGCTCGTCCATGAGGTCGGAGATGACGACGATGAGGCCGCGCCGCTTGATCAGCTCGGCCATGCCGTGGAGCGCGACGGCGGTGTTGGTGCGCTTCTGCGGCGTCACGCGGGCCAGGGCGTCGAGCATGGCCCGCAGGTGGGTGAGGGACGAGCGGGGCGGGAAGTAGTCCTCGATCTTCTCGCCGAAGAGGACCATGCCGGCGCAGTCGGCCTGCTTGATCACCACGTAGGCCAGGCCGGCGGCCAGGTGGCAGGCGTAGTCGTACTTCGACACGCCGTTCGAGCGGTAGGCCATGGAGGCCGAGGTGTCTACGAGGATGTAGGCCTTGAGGTTGGTGCTCTCCTCGTAGCGCTTGATGTAGTAGCGCTCGGTGCGGGCGTAGACGCGCCAGTCGAGGCGTTTGAGGTCGTCGCCCTTGACGTACTGGCGGTGGTCGGCGAACTCGGTGGAGAGGCCCTTGTAGGGGCTGCGGTGGGAGCCGGTCATGGCGCCCTCGACGAGCGCGCGCGAGGTCACCGAGCAGTGCTGGAGCTGGCGCAGCGCATCGGGGTCGAGGAACCTGGAGCTATCGGCCTTCGCGGTTCGCATAGGCTACCGGCTCACTGACGGGGGACGAATGGATGGTTGGATGATTGGATGAATGACACAGACGGAACAGAAAGGCGGCCCCGCGCCTTCATTCATCCACTCATTCATTCACCCATCCTCGCCTATCTCGCCAACACGGCCACGGCCCCTCCCTCGAACAGTATAGCGCCCTGAGGCGTGAGTTTCACGAGCGTGGCGCCGTTGAGCCGCTCGCCCTCGGCCAGGTTGACGGGCCGGCGGGCCGGCTCGTCGGCGAAAGCGATGAGGGCGGCCAGCGGCTTCACGCCGCCGATGGCCTTGAGCTGGAACTTCCGGGGGAGCTTGAGGGTCTCGTTGAGGTAGGCCCGGATCGAGCGGCTGTCGCCCGCGAGGCTGGTCGAGCGCAGCGAGTAGACCTGGCGCGGAAGGTCGGGCTGGGCCTTCAGGGCGGCCGTGGCGTAGGCGAACGGCTTGCCCCAGGGGTCCACGAGCATCTCGGGCGGGGCCAGCTTGGCCTTGGCCAGGGCCTCGAGGGTCTCAGGGTACTCCACGTGGGCCACCCAGTAGCGGCGGAGGGCCGCGTCGAGCTGCTCCATTTGGAGGCGGGCGAGCCAGCCGCGGGCCAGTTCGGCTGTGGCCTGGCCGAAGGGGGTGTTGGGCGCCTTGGCCGCGCGGAGGAGGGCCTCGCGCGCCTTATCGGGCTGATTGAGTTCGCGGCGGAGGAGAATGCCCTGGAGCGCCCAGGCCAGGGGCGCGCACGGGTCGCCCTCGTTGGCCGCCGCGAACGCCGCGTAGGCCTTGGCCGCCTCGGCCCAGTCCTTCTTCTCGGCCAGGGCCGTGGCCTTCTGGTGGACGGCGAGGAAGGGGGCCAGGTCGTCGGGCGCGCCGGCTGCCGCCGCGGCGGCCGCCCACGCCAGCGCCATAGCCACCAGGCAGCCGCTGAATCGGGTCTGAACCATCCGCAGTCCTCGGCGGTTAGCGAAGCCCCCTCGCACAGGAGTCCCCGCGCGAGGGGGCTGATTGGCGGAACGAGGTTGCGCGCGCGGGCATGCGCCCCGCGCAAAGGTCAGTGCGTGACGGCGTACAGCACGATGTTGACACCGAGCTGCACGGCGTCGCGCGACTCGTAGCCGACAGCGTAGGGGTGCGGCTTGAGTTCCCAGCCGCAGCCCATGTCGAAGGCGCTGTAGACGACGGCGAGCTCGCCGTTGACGAGGACGCCTTCGAGCTGCGCGGGGCCGGGGCTCTGGACCTTGCGTTGCACGACGGCGGCCTGGCTGTAGTTGACGGCGCCGATCTTGTAGTGGCCCGAGAAGATCGGGTGCTTGGGGTCGAGCGTCGTGAGCTTGCTCTCGGGCAGCACGCGGGCCATCTCGCGGCGGAAGGCGGCATCGAAGGCCTTACGCCCGCAGCAGGCATCGGCCATCAGGAAGCCGCCGGCCCTCAGGTAGCGCTGGAGGGCCGACACCTCGGCGTCGCTGAGCGTGAAGTCGCCGTGGCCGGTCATGTAGATGAAGGGGAAGGTCGTGAGCTCGGGGCTGTCGAGCTTGAGGTGCTGCGTGGCGAAGCTCACCTTCATCGAGGAGGTGCCGCTCACGGTGTCGAGCAGGGTGGAGAGGCCGGCGGGGTCGGGGTTGCAGTCGCCGCCGTGGATCACCTGGCCGATGCGGAACTTGTCCGCGCGCGAGACGTCCTGGTCCACGTAGACGCGCGACTCGGCGAGGGAGACGCCCATGGCCTTGGTGGCCGTGGCGTAGGCGATCAGGTTGGCGCCCAGCTTCAGCGCGTCCTCGCTCTGCACGCCGGCGCTGGTCGAGTGCGTGTGCATGTCCCAGCCGCAGCTCAGGTCGAGGGGCGAGAAGACCACGCCGGTGCGGCAGCCGATGTCAATGCCCTCGAGGGGCGGCGGGGCCTGGCCGGCGATGCCGGCGGCTGCTGTGTACGACACGAGCGGCACGTCGTAATAGCAGCGGTAGAGGGGATGGTCGGCCTCGAGGCGCTTGAGCGGGCGCTCGGGGAAGATGGCCGCCAACTCCGTGCGCACGGAGTCGGCGAACTCCTTGCGGCCGCAGCAGGCGTCGAAGATGATGAAGCCGCCCTTCAGTACGTACTCGCGGAGGGCCTGGCGCTCGGTCTCGCTGAAGGTGAAGGCGTGGTGGCCCGTGCGGTAGAGCAGGGGCAGGCGCTCGGAGTCGAGCGGCACCTCGGAGAGCTTCTTCTCTTCGCAACTGAAGGTGATCTTCAGCTTCGTCTGCATCCAGGCGAGCAGGTTGTTGATGTCGTTCTGGTCGGTCGCCCAGTCGTTGGGCGTGCCGGTGACGATCTTGACCACGACGACGGGCGGGGTGGGCGGCTTCTTCTTCTCGGTGCGGCGTTGCGGCGTGGCGGGCAGGGGCAGCGGGGGGAAGCCTTCGGCGCCCGACCGCTGAGCCGGCTTCGGCGGCGGCGGCTGGCCGCACGTGCCCGCATCCGGCACGCCGCCGGCCAGGATCATCCCGGCCCCCAGGAACAGCACTCCCAGCAAGACCGCTGCGACGCCGACCAGTTGCCTCTTCATGACGTTCCCCTCAAGGGTGGAAACGAGGGCACACCACAGGGCCCGCCGCCCGCGCACCAAAACACTCCCCCATGATGACCAGTGTACAAGGCGTCAGCCGTTTGTCAAGCGCGAGCGCGAATATTCGCGCCAAGCCCGATAGCGGCTGAGCGATCTCCTATGAGGAGCAGCAGACTTGACTTACGGCTTGACGGCGAAACCCCGCCGGGCCGCCGTCACCTGCGCGCCGTCCGAGAACCGCACGGTCAGCGGCGCATCCTTCATGTTATGGACCACGTGGGCCTTGCCCTTGCTGCCGCCGAAGACGGCATAGAGGGGATAATCGGCGGTCACCGCGCGGTCCACGCGGCCCAACGCCGCCAGCGCCGCGAGCCAGTGGACGAGGTTGGCCCGCGAGTTGCCCGCCTCGATGGGCATCCGGCCGCCCCGGGCCTCGAGCTGACGGATTGCATCGGGCGCGTCGTCCAGCGCACGGTACATCAGCACCAGGTCGGCCCAATCTTCAAACCCCTTGCCGCCTTTCGCCGCGGCCAGGCCGTCGTAGCACCGCCGCACGTACTCGGGATAGAGGCCGAGATAGAGCGAGCCGCCGTGGAAGGGCAGCCAATTGATGCCGTAGACGATCTCGGGCTTGTTGCTGAACCACGTTTCGCGCGTGCCCTTGCCGCCCCAGATCATCGTGAGCACGGGCGCGGCATACTCCTTCGGGCGGAGCGTGCCCGTGACGTCGAACCAGTAGGCGTGGATGGCCTCCATCTCGGTCGTGTAGAGCCAGACGCCCAGGTCGCGCATCGCCCGGTTGCCGATCGCCTCGCCGAGCAGGATGAGGGCGGCCCAGGCATTCATCGCTTCGGACGACGACTCCTGGTTATTGCCGTCGGCGAAGCGCGCGTGGCCCGAGGCCCACGAGTGGCCCGCGTAGCAGTCGAAGCTGCGGAGGAACGGGAACAGGGCATCGTCGCGGAGCGGCGAGGCGATGTCGCGCACCAGCAGCCGCAGCATCCCGCCCCACTGCTCGTCGGCGGCCCACCGGGGGTCGCGGCGGGCGATCTCCGCCGCGGCGCGCAGGAAGTAGCCGTAGTGGAAGTGGTGGTCGTTGAGCTGGTCGTCGCTGCCGTAGCTGGCGGGGTAGCCAATGAGCGTGCCCCACGTGCGGTTGTAGGCGAAGAGGCCCCTGGCCTTCGGCTTGCCCTGGGCGTCGGCGGCATCGAGCCAGCCCTCGAGCCGCTGCCGCAGCTCGCCGAGGAACGCGGCTTCGAGCTTCGAGTCCACCTGCTCGGCGATGCCGGCCAGCGTGGCCAGCTTCCCCAGCCGCTTCCCTTCCCAATACGTGTCGCCCGTTCCCGGCGGCTTACCCTTGAGTTCCTCTTCGAGGCAGATGCGCAGCTTCGCCTCATCCTCCCCGCTCACCACGGGCAGCACGGGCAGCACGCCGTGGAACGTGGACCGGGTGGTGAATTCCGTGCCCGCCGCCAGCTTCATCTCGCCGCGCACGGAGCGGTAGGCGTGGCCCGGAGCGCGGCCTTCAGCCCGCTCTTCCAGGAGGCGGCCTGAAGGCCGCGCGACGAACCGCATCCACTGGTGCGGGTAGAGGGCGAAGAGGGTGCCCTCGCCCTTCCCCTCGCGGGCGACCGTGGTGAAGGCGAACGTCGTCGTCACCTCGCTCTTCGCGGGGTCGAAGGCCCAGGCCACGCGGGTGTCGGCGACGTGGTTGTGGGCGACCCGCTCGAAGAGCCGCAGCGTCCCCGGCTTGTCGTCGGGCAGAAGGGCCAGCGAGAAGTAGCCCTTGCCCTTCGCGTCGCACGCGAGCGTCCTCGTGCCGACACCGGCCCACGTCGAGCCGCTCGGGGCGAAGAGGCCATAATGCTTGCCCCGCACCGACAGGCCGAGCGTGGCCGAATCTGCCTGGCCAGCCCACACCTTCGGCTCGGCGCACAGCGTCACCCTCGGGTTGCCGCCGCGGAACGTCGCATACACGAACGGGCTGCCGTGGCCGTAGGAGACCCGCATCTCCCTGCCCTCGCACTCGAACGAGGCGGTGACGAACCAGTCGCTCCAGCCGGCCAGCCTCGCGTCGGGGAACTCGGCGACGGCGGAGTGCCCGAGCACCAGGTCCTCGCCCCCGCCGGGCATGCCGCCCATGAGGCCGATGGGCGCCACCGTGACGCTGGGATAGCACACCCGCAACCCGCTCGGCTGCGCGCACACGGCCAGCGGATGGGCGAACTGGGGCAGCGAGTGCCGCGTCCACAGCAGCGAACTCCACCACCGGTTCGTCGGCAGCGGCCCCTTCACCGCGTCGGTCCTCCACACCTGTTCGGGCGGCCCCTTGGCTCCTGGCGGCGCCTGGGTAGCATAGCTTCCCAGACCCACCCTCACAACGCCGTCTGCCGCATCTGCCGAAAGGCACAACGCCCCCGCCGCGGCCAGGGCCAGGAGTGGACGCCCGTTGACGCCAGCACTGCCCATGCTCATGTCTCCGCTTGCCCAACCAGGGGGGAGACCGGTCTCCCCGAAAAACCGCCGCACAGCGAAGGCTCATGCCCCGCCGCCCATATTCTACGTCCCCATCGCAATCTTCGCCAACAGAGCGGGAACAACGCGCGGGCCGGCAGGCCCTGCGCCCGCCCCTGGTGCGCTCAGGGCCTTGGTTGGGCTCATCGGGTCTGGCGAGGCTGCCGTAGCCGCCGCTGGGAGCTTGGGACGGGGGCCGCGGCGCCCGCGAGTCCGCTCATAACCGTATATGCTGCAACTCTTTACGCTCTCAGACCGCCCCTATCCCATGCTCGCTCATCCCGCAGATGAGCGAGCATGGCCGGAGCCGCGAGAATCGCCAATCCTCGCCCGTCTACCCATGCTGTATCACTCTCCCCCTCTCAGGATTGATACAGCATGGGCAGGCGGCGCCCGCCAGGCGCTCGGCACAGCCCCCCCAGGAACCGCCCCGTCCGCAACGAGCAGGCGTGCCCACACCCTGCACCTGCCCAGCCGCCTGGTATGAAGGCTTGTCCCAATCCCCGCAGTTGCTACAATCGTGGGCAAGGCCCCGCGGCCGTCGCGGGAGGGGAGCCATACGGGCAACGCCGAGTCAGGCAGGAGGGGAAGACCGCCTGAAGGCGGGACCCCCAACAGGGTGCGAACTCGTTCGGAGTCCCGCCTTCACGCGGTCTTGGCTTGTCTTCACGCCATTGGGAAGGAAGCCATATGAAGCAGTTCGCCGGCGGCTTGGTGCGAATCGGGGTTCTGTGGGCCACGCTCCAGGCCATCGCCGTGGGCGCGACCGACGACCCCTACACGTGGCCGGCGTACCAGCCCAACCTCAACTACCACTTCGCCAGGGAACACCCCGAGTTCCAGCCGCCCACGAAGGTGCTGGACGATGTGACCGGCGTGGCCGGCACGGTGACGTCGGGCTGGTGGTGTTTCCGCTACGGCCGCAACGCCAACCCGCTGGTGACCGAGGCCGCCTGGACGCCGATGCTGAAGCGCATGAACGAGGAGTTCGCCTACTTCCGCGACGTGATGGGCTGGCCGCCCGACAAGCGCGCCAAGAACGGCTACTACAGCACGATCTACCTCTTCGGTTCGGGCCTGAGCACCGACAAGGCCGACAACACGGCCAAGGGCGGCTGGATGGGCAGCGTCCACTACCAGGGCGAGCACTGGCCCATGGTGCTCGTCTCGTACTACCCGGTCTACTCGTTCGACCCGAAGTGCGACTACCGCGACAAGGAGTACCAGATGGGCGGGGTCGTCCACGAGGGCGTCCACGCGATCCTCGCGGACCTGCCCGGCTGCAAGAAGGCGGGCTGGTTCCACGAGGGCGGCAACAACTGGCTGACAACCGTTGCCAACGCCCAGCGCACGGGCAACTACAGCAGCCTCGGCTGGCTGAGTGCAGGGGCCATGCTCGCCCCCTTCATGCCCATCGAGTGCTACAGCGGATGGTTGCAGGACGGGAGCTTCGGCGGCCCGTCGGCCGAGGGCGTGAACCGCCACGAGAACGGCAAGCAGCTCTGCACGTGGCGCAAGCTCCTGGGCGGCACCCAGTACGGCGAGTGCTTCCCGGTATTCCTGGGCGAAGTGGTGTCGCCCGGCAGCGTCGCCTGGGTCTGGCAGAACTGCACGGGCCGCGTCCTGGAGGGCCTCGCCACCGCCCCGGGCGGCCTGGGCGCGGAGCAGACGCGGCGGCTGATCGCCGAGTTCCGCGGCCGTCAGGCCCTGTGCGACTTCGGCCGGTGGTCCGCCGCCTACCGCGCCCTGCTCGAGAGAAACTGGGGCATGACCGTCGGGGCAGAGTACGACCCCGTCTGGATCAAGTGCGAGCCCTGGACCGCCACCTGCTACGCCGCGACGGCCTATGACGCGGCCAGCCGCACGCTGACGCCCGAGAAGCGCACGCTCCCGGGCTGGTCCGGCGCCAACCAGATTCCGCTCAAAGTGTCGAACGCCGAGAGGATCAGCGTAGAGTTCCAGCCCATGGGCGCGAACATGCGCTGCCAGTTGGCCTATCGTGCGACCGATGGCTCGGCCGTCTACAGCAACCCCGTCGCCCGCGGCGAGTGCCGCCTGAGGATGCCGAAGCCCGCACAGGACAACGTCGTGATCGCCGTGATCTGCAACACGGACTACGTCTACGAAGGCGAGGAGACGCGGAAGAAGAAACACAACTACCGGCTGCGCCTGGGCGAGGGAATCTCCGGCACGGCCGACATCCATGGCAAATGGTGGAAGCCTGCGCGGCCGGCGCCCGACCGAAGCCAGAGGCCAGGGTAACGTGTCAGAATCCCGGGGACGGACGCAGCGGGGCTTGCCGCACAGCTTATCGAGCCAGGCTCCTGTGCGACAGCACCGCGACGCCCCGCTCCTGGAGATGCCGGTCGAAGCAGGACGCCATCAACCGTGATGGAGGACACGACATGCGATTCGTCTCGAGACTCGGCCCATGCCTGCTCGCCGTGTGGACCTGCGGCGCCGCGGCCGGCGAGGCCGTGACGTTGCACTCGCTGCTCGAGGAGATGGTGGACCGCGATGCCGTGGCCCGCTGGCCGCAGCCGGCCTACACCTGCCGCCAGGCCAGCAGCTACGACCGCCGCTCGAAGACCCCCGCCGACGCCAACGGCTGGTTCGCGAACACGGACAACATGGACGGCAGCGGCGCGTCGCTCCGCTGGGAGGAGGTGGCCGGCCGCCGCGAGTGCGTGCTGGCCGACGTCGAGGGGCCGGGTGCCATCGTCCGCTTCTGGTCGGGCGGCCAGCAGCCCAAGGGCGCGCTCCGCTTCTACCTCGACGGCGCCGCCTCGCCCGTCATCGAGGCGCCGATGCAGGAGCTGATGAGCGGCAAGCTCTTCGTCCCCACGCCGCTCGCCATCCTCAACGCCGGCAACGCCCTGAATCTCTACCTGCCCGTGCCCTACGCGAAGCGCTGTAAGATCACCTACGACGAAGGCCAGCCCGGCAAGCCCAACGCCCCGCCGCCCGGCCGCTGGTACAACATCGAGTACCGCACCTATCCCGCAGGCACGAGCGTCAAGTCGTTCACGATGGCGGACCTCGAGGCCGCCAAGCCCTCCGTCGAGCGCATCTGCGAGACCCTTCGCCAACCGCCCGTTCCGGTGGACGGCAAGGCCGGCTCGCTTGACCAGACCATCGAGCCGGGGAAAGAGGCATCGGTCGAGCTTCCCTCAGGCCCCGCCGCCGTGCGGTTCATCGAGGGAATGCTCATCGGTGTGGCCCCCGACCAGGTCGAGCAGGCGCTCCGCTCCATCGTGCTGCGAGCAACGTTCGACGGCGAGGAGACGATCTGGTGCCCCCTCGGCGACTTCTTCGGCAGCGGCACGGGCCTCAATGCCCTGAGCAGTTGGCACCGCTCCGTCGCCAAGGAGGGCACGATGTCCTGCCGCTGGGTGATGCCCTACGAAAAGTCGGGCCGCCTCTCCCTCCTCAACCTCGGCAAGCAGAAGGTGGGCGTGAAGCTCAACGGCATCGTCGGGCCGTGGAAGTGGGACGAGCGCTCGATGCACTTCCACGCCGCCTGGCGCCAGCAGTTCCCCATCCCCACCAGGCCGTTCCAGGACTGGAATTACGTCGAGATCACGGGCCAGGGCGTCTACCTCGGCGACACGCTGAGCGTGATGAACCCCGTGCGCGACTGGTGGGGCGAGGGCGACGAGAAGATTTGGGTGGACGGCGAGGGCTTCCCCTCGCACTTCGGGACGGGGAGCGAGGACTACTACGGCTACGCCTGGGGCGCGCCCGCCCTGTTCCAGGGGCCGTTCTGCAACCAGGTGCGCTGCGACGGGCCGGGCAACCAGGGCCACACCGTCGTCACCCGCACCCGTGCCCTCGACGCCATTCCCTTCACGAAGAGCCTGAAGGTGGACATGGAGGTGTGGCACTGGAAGGACTGCCAGGTGGCCTACGCCGTGGCGAGCTACTGGTATGCCCGTCCCGGCGCCAAGAGCAACCGCGGCCCGCTGCCCGACGAGGCGGCCCGCCCCATCCCCCAGCCGCCCCAGCCCGCGAAAGTCAAGGACGCCCTTGAAGGCGAGACGCTGAAGATCATCGAGAAGACGGGCGGCCTCACCGAGGTCCAACACATCGGCCTGTACAACTGGAGCGGCGACCGCCAGCTCTGGTGGCGCGACGGGAAGCCCGGCGACAAGCTCGCCCTCGCCCTGCCCGTGGCCACGGCGGGCAAGTTCGCCATCGTCGTCAATCTCACCAAGGCCGTGGACTACGGGATCGTACAGTTCCACCTCGATGGCGAGAGGCTCGGCAAGCCGCTGGACCTCTATAACAACGGTGTGGTGACAACCGGCCCGAAGACCCTGGGCGAGCGGGCGCTCGACGCCGGCGAGCACAGGCTCACCATCGAGATCGTCGGCGCGAACGCCGCGGCGCTCAAGCGCCACATGGTCGGCCTCGACTACGTGAAGCTCGAAGCCGCGAAGTGAGCGCCGGGGAGACAGCGGATGGCGGAACAGGGCGGCCTCTTCGACGCGATGCACCGCCAGCGGCCCGAGGCGGTGCGCCCGCCGCGCGAGCCGGGCGCCTTCGACCGCGCGACGTGGCTGGCGCTCGGCCTCGGCGGGGCGCTGGCCGGCGTGTGCCTGGCCGTGCCGTGGCTGCGCTTCGCCCTCAGCTACCTCACCATCCTCATCCACGAGCTGGGCCACGCCGTCGTCGGCTGGCTGTTCGGCTATCCCTCGATCCCCGCGTTCGACTTCACCTACGGGGGCGGCATCACCACGGCGCAAGCCCGGTCGCGGCTCCTCCTGGGCTTCGCCTACGTGCTGTGGGCGGCGCTCGTCGCCGCAAACTGGCGGGACCGCCGACGGCTCGCCGCGTCGCTCGCGGGGCTGGGGCTGTTCATCGCCTGCGCGCACACCGCGGCCCACCAGGCGATCATCCTGTTCATGGGCCACGGCGCCGAGCTGGCCATTGCCGGCGTGTTCCTCTACCGGGCCATGAGCGGCAGCACCGTCGTCCACGAGGCCGAACACACGCTTTACGCCCTGTGCGGCTTCTTCATCGTGTTCTCGGACATCGCGTTCGCGTATCGGCTGTGGACGAGTCCCGCCGAGCGTGCGGCCTACGGCGCCGCGAAGGGAGGCGGGCACTGGATGGACTTCAGCCAGCTCGCGCGGCAACTCGGCCTCGGGCTGCCGACGGTGGCGTTTCTCTTCCTGCTCGGCTGCCTGCTGCCCGTGGCCCTCAGCGTCCTCGCCCATCGCGGCTACGGCCGCCGAGGCTGAGCCAGGCGGGCTCCTCACTCCAGCGTGGGCTTGGCGATGCCGCCGGTGAGCTGCACCTGACCGCCCTCTTTCTCGAAGACGCCGTAGAACATCGAGACGCAGTCGAGCCAGAGGGTCAGCCGGCGGAAGTCCTCGGCCGAGAGCTTGAGGTCGTGGTGGCCCTTCTCGAGCATCTCGAAGAGCTTCGAGCCGCGCGCGCCAAACTGGCCGGGCGTGGTGCGATAGCCGTCCTTGTAGGTCGTGTAGCCGTACCGCACGAGGGTGTTGTACGAGGCGTACCAGTTGCGGATGAGCGGCTCCTTGGTGAGGTTGGGCGCGCCCTTGTCCTTGTTCTTCGTGTGGCACGGCACGCAATTGCGGTCGAGCACGGGCTGCACGAGGCGCGGATAGCTGAAGGGGTTCGAGCCGTCCACGTCGGGGGTGAGCTTCGAAGGCTCGCGGCGGAGGGCGAGCGGGGCGGCGCGCGTGGCGTCGGGCGCGCGGCCCTGGGTCTCGTGGCAGCCCTGGCACGAGAGCCTCTCGCCCGGCAAGAGATAGGTGGCCGACCGCATAGACTGGACGGCGAGGCCGCGCTCGTCGAGGGCCTGGAAAAAGAGCTCGACGTTTGCGGGCACGGTGAAGTGCGCGCTGCCGTCGGCCTCGACCGGCACGGTGCCGAGCACGTAGCGGCAGGGGACGACCGAGTCGCCGGCCTCGGGCAGGCGCACGCCGGTCTCGTGGGGCGGGCCGCCGGAGGGAACGGACATGGGGAGGACCTGGAGGACGCGGAGGGCGGTGATCTTGGTGCCTTCGGGCCAGGGGCGGCGGCTGTCGTAGACGTTGAGCACGGTGAGCGTGGCCTCGGGCTTCGCGTGGTTGCCCTCGGCCAGGTGCGGGGCGGTGGTGGTGCGGCGGTGCGGCGAGGCGATCTCGATCGTCTCGAGCGGCTTGGGCCGCGGCACGAGCGGGATGGGGCTCAGGCACGCGATGTCGGGGTCGCGGTAGAGCAGTTCCTTGTTTCCAAAAGAGTCCACGAGGTAGATGCCGTAGTTGCCGGGCAGGTACGAGCTGCCCTGAAGGGCGGCGTTGCCGCGCATCAGGGAGTCGTAGACGCACAGGTAGAAGTCCTCGCTGAGGGGCCAAGCGGTGCCGTAGACCTGCTGGCCGCCCTGGCTCTCGGGGAAGCCGACCTCGGGGGTGAGGCGGCGGATGGGGCCCATCGCGTCGTCGTCGGGGGTGCGGGGGTCAATGAGGACGAGCGAGCCGTAGGCCTGACCGTGGTGGGGGGCGGCGGTGGCGACGAACTTGTGGGAGTTGGGGATGGCGCGGATGTCCACCTCCATGTCGGGCCGCGCGTTGCGGGGTGCGAAGTTGCCGTGCACGGCGCGGCTGTCGCGGCCGTCCAGCGTGGTGATCCAGGGCAGGTGGGCGGTGCAGCCGTGGCGGTCCACGTAGTCCCAGCGGGTGTAGATGATGCGGCCGTCATGGGTCACGCTGGGGTGCCACTCGTTGGTCTCGTGGGGGCTGAGGCAGCGCATGTCGGAGCCGTCGGCGGCCATGTCGTAGAGGGTGTAGGTGGGGCACACGCGGCCGCAGCGCAGGTAGCCGCCGCGGCGCTCGGAGATGAAGGCGATGCGGCCGTTCGGCAGCCAGCAGGGGTCGAAGTCGTTGAACGTGCCGTCGGTGAGCTGCTCGAGGCCGGTGCCGTCGGTGTTCACCTTGAAAATGTGCCAGGCCCAGCCCGGGTCCCAGTGGCCCCTCGAGGCGTCGGTGTGGCTCTCGTGGGTGGGCCGGCCCTTGCACTCGACGAAGGCGAAGGCGATCTGCCTGGCGTCGAAGGAGAGGTCGGGGGAGAGGAACGAGCCGCCCTGGGCCTCGGGGCCGCTGCGGCCGCCGCCGCCGTCGTACGAGGCGCGGGGCTGGTTGGGGGGGCCGCCGAGGAGCTTCTGGCCCTTGAGGCGGCCCTTCTCGACCACCGAGTTGGCCAGTACGTCCTGCACCGTGGGCTTGGGGCCGAAGGGGTCCTTCAGGATGTAGAGTCCGCCGCCGGGATGCGCGGTGATGCCGTAGTACTGGTCGCACATGTGGCTGTAGAGCGAGCGGTGGTGTTTGATGAAGAGCAGCTTGTCGAAAGAGAGCAGGGGGTTGGCGAAGGCGGCCTGGCGGCGGATGCGGCAGGCCTGGGTGTAGAGGGCGTAGCGCGCGGCGGCGCACGCGGGGTCAATCCTGGCGCTGGCGGCCTGGAGGTCAGCGACTTGCTGCTCGAGACCAGCCAGAACCTCCCGCAGGTTCGCAACCTGCGGGAGATTGCTCTTGAGGTGGGCGAGGAGTGCCGCGGTGCGGCGCAGCACCACGTCGGCCGGGTCGCGGTCGGCCTCGGCGATGAGGGATTTGGGGCGATGGGCCTCGGGGGCGACGCGGGCGAAGTGGCCCTTGTTGGCCAGGTCGGCCTGGAGGGTGGCGAACTGGGCCTGCCACTCGGCCACCATCTCGGGCGCAGGCGGGGCGGCGGCCATCTCCTGCACGCTGGCGTAGCCGAGGCGGATGGCCTGCCAGAGGCCGGCCACCTTGTCGCGTAGCTCGGGCACCTGCTGGAGGGCCGCCTCGTCGCCCTTGAGTACGCGGTCGGCCAAGCCGGCCCAGAGCTGCTCGTTCTCGGCGACCTGCCGGAGCAGCGCGTCCTTGTCGGCGTAGCGTCTGGGGAAGGCGGTGGCGAGGGCCTCGATGGATGGGCGCAGCGTGGCGAGGTCTATGTCGCCGAGCGCGGCGAGGGACTGGCCGTAGCGGGCGGCCCTGGCGGCCAGGTCGCGCCAGCGGGAGTCGTCGGCGGGCGTCTTGGCGGCGGCGAGGGCGGCGAGGTCCTTCTCCATGGCCTGTCGGACCGGGGCGAGGCGAATCGTGGCGACGGCGGCCAGCACGTCGCGCTGGGCGCAGGCGCGGGCGTAGAGGTCCAGCCAGCGGGCGTCGCCGGCGGGGGCGGCCTTGAGCAGGTCGGCGATCTCCCTGCGCAGCGGCTCGCCGCTGGCGCCGAGGCCGACGACCACGCGGTTGAACGTGCCGTACTCGAGCTGCGGCCCCTTGCGGTCGCCGAACCAGGCGAGGTGCTGGCCGCGGGCGAGGTCCTTCGTCAGCCAGGCGGCCTGGGCGGGGAAATCGGCGGCGAGGCGCTGCCAGAGAGCGGGCAGAATGTCCCTCGTGCCCGACAGCACCTGGAAGCGGGCCACGCCGGTGGCCCGGTGGGCGTCCATGCCCACCCAGGCCTCGAAGCGTTCGTACTGGCCGTCGAGGAGGTAGGCCACGTCGCTGTTCGAGTGCACCCAGATGCCGTGCTGGAACTTGCGCTCGCCGATCTGGAGGGGGTGGTTCTCCCAGTTCTTGTCGCGGAGGAGCTGGCCCCAGCCGACCGTGACGGCGAGGGGCTTGAGGGTGCTGAGGCGGGTCTCCTTGCCGGCCTTGTCAATCAGGCGGGCGTCGCCCCAGATATGGCAGTTGCCGCCGCCGTGTTCGAGCGTGGCCACCAGGCGCATCACGCGCAGCCCCGCCACGTTCACCGACACCTGCGCGCCCGGGCCGTCGCCCGCGACCGAGCCGCTGTCCCACGGCGTGAAGTCGCCCGCGCCCTGGGCCTTGTTCGCGTCGGCGAGCCAGACGAGGTAGTTGGCGCGCGTGGCGGCCATCGTGTCGGCCCAGGTGGCCTTCTTGGCGTAGATCTCGCCCTGGTGAGGCGCGTGGCGTTCTTCGAGGGCCAGGCCCGGGTCCTGGGCGGCGAAGGCGGCGGATGGCAGAAGGGTCGCTGCCCACAGGCACGCTGCAAGGCGGCTCATTGCGGTCTCCCGATGAACGGTAGGAGATGGATGGATGATTGGATAGCCGGATGGGTGGTGAAGCGGCGCGTTCCTGCCGGCCTCCGCTCTCTCACCCATCCACTCATCCACCCATCCATTCATCCAGTTCTGCCGGCCCCTATTCCCCCATCTCGATCACGGTGATCGTATGGGGCGGATCGGTCTTGTTGCCCGCGAGCGGCAAGTCAATGTTCGAGACGTACAGCCTGGTGCCGCGGATGCAAGGCTCGGATGGCCGGTCGAGCCGCCCCTGGGCGCCCGTGGAGTTGCCGTTCCTGGCGATGGTGGTGACCGCGCCCGTCTTGGGGTTCACCTTGTGGACCGCGTTGCCGAGGAAGTCGGCGATGTAGACCTCGCCCGTCTTGGGGTGCACCTTCATGCCATCGCACGAGAGCATGCCCTGGCCGCGCGCGACCAGGGTGTGGCCGCTGAGCTTGCCGTCGGGGCCGAAGGTGAACACCTCGAGCTTCGCATCGCCGAAGTTGCACACGTACATCGCGCCGTCGGGGCCGAAGCCCATGCCATTGGCGCCCACCCACTTCATGTTCTCGGTCTTCATCCGCGCGCACACATGCGGGTCGTCGCCGCCGGGCTTCAGCGCGATCGGCCGGGCAGGGTCGAGCTCGGAGAGCTTGAAGCGATAGACGCCGCTTCGCATCGGGGGCGTGGGGTCGGTGCTGAACTTGCTCTCGGTGACGTACACACTGTCGCCGTGGCAGACGACGGCGTTGGCCGAGAGCAGCCCCGTGACCAGCGCCTCGACCCTCTCGGCCTTGCCGTCCTTCATCACCACGCGCATCAGGCGGCTCTTGTAGTCGGGGGTGGTGAACGACTGATTGTCGGCGAAATAGATGTGGCCGTCGGGACCCACGTCTATGCCCAGCGGGCCACAAGGCTTCTTGGTCTCGGGGTGCTCGGGCAGCTTCACCACCTCGCTGATCTTGTCATCCTTGTCAATCTTCAGGATGAACGCCCCCGGCGCCGTGTCGTTGACGTTCGGGCACGAGAGCAGGATGTTGCCCTCCTTGTCCAGTGCCATGCCGTCGGGGGTGTTGTAGTTGCCCGTCAGTTCGATGGCCGAGAGGTTGGCAGGGACGACCGACCTGGCGCAACCCACGGCGAGCAGCCCCAGCACCGCCACCGCCAGCCGCTTCTTCACCGCAGAGTCCTCCGAAGAGATACAACGGGCGCACCCTCACACCTACCTCGATGGTAACCAGCGAGCGGGGGGCTGTCAAGCGGACCTCCTTGCAGGAATCGCGGACTTCGTGTAGCCTATGAAGCATCGCACATTCGCTCGGCAAGGAGGCAGGCATGGAATTCAGCGGGAAGACCGCGCTGGTCACGGGCGCCGCCGGCGCCATCGGCAAGGGGATCGCAGCGGCACTGGTCCAGGGCGGCGCGCGCGTGTTCGTCACCGATCTCAAGCAGGAGGCGGTGGACGCCGCCCTGAACGAGGTGGGCGCGGGCGCGCTGGGCCTGGCCGCCGACGTGACGGATGAGGCGCAGGTCAAGGCCGTCGTCGCCGCCGCGGCCAATGCCTTCGGCAACCAGGTGGACATCCTGGTGAACGTCGCAGGCATCGTGGGCCAGGGCAGAGTGGAGGAGCTCACGGCCGAGCAGTGGGACGCTGTGTTCGCCGTGAACTGCAAGGGCACGTTTCTGTTCTGCAAGCACGTGGTGCCGCTGATGAGGGCCCGGAAGTACGGGAAGATCATCAACTTCTCGTCGAAGTCGGGCAAGACCGGCTCGGCCCTGATGAGCCACTACTCGGCCGCCAAGGCGGCCATTATCGGCTTCACCCAGGCCCTGGCCTACGAACTGGCCGACTCGAACATCAACGTCAACTGCCTGTGCCCCGGGATCGTGCTCGCGACCGGCGTGTGGAGCCACGTGTCGGCCGGCTATGTCAAGAACCTCGGGCTGCCGAAGGAGGAAGTGATCAAGAAGTTCACCTCCAAGGTGCCCCTCGGCCGCCTCGCCGCGATCAAGGATGTCGTCGCCGTGACGCTCTTCCTGGCCTCGGAAGGCGCAGACTACATGACCGGGCAGGCGATCAATGTCACCGGGGGTCGCGAGATGCACTGAGAGAGGAGGAATGGATGGGTGGATGGGTGGATGAGTGAAGGAGCAAGTCTGATCCTCCCTTTCATCCATACATCCAATCATCCATTCATCCCCCAACGAGCTGAGGAGATCCGCCCATGTTCACAAGAGAGCAAGTTGCCAAAGTGATTGACCACGCCGTGCTCAAGCCGGTCGCCACGGATGCCGATGTGCGGGCGAACGCGAAGATGTGCGTCGAGCGGGGCGTGGGGA
The DNA here is from genome assembly GCA_035384565.1 of Planctomycetota bacterium. Classification (NCBI taxonomy): domain Bacteria; kingdom Pseudomonadati; phylum Planctomycetota; species Planctomycetota bacterium. The sequence continues at coordinate 53,072 of DAOOIT010000004.1, forward strand.
ACTTCTGCGTGCGGCCGACCGATGTGGCCGCCGCGGTGAAGGCGGTGCGCGGCAGCCACACCACGGTGGCCTGCGTCGTCGGCTTCCCCCACGGCTCGAACCGCACCGAGGTGAAAGCCCTCGAGGCCCGGCTCGCCATCCAGGACGGCGCGACCGAGCTGGACATGGTGATGAACATCGGCAAGTTCCTCTCGGGCGACTACGCCTTCGTGCAGAAGGACATCGAGGCGGTGGTAGCCGAGGCCGCGCCCAAGGGCGTGCTGGTCAAGGTCATTCTCGAAACAAGCTACCTCACGCCCGAGCAGGTGGCCAAGGCCTGCCAGATCGCGGAGGCGGCGAGGGCCAACTTCGTGAAGACCTCGACCGGTTTCTCCGACGGCGGCGCCACGCCCGAGGTGATAGATATCATGTTGAAGACGGTGGGCAAGACCATGGGCGTCAAGGCCTCGGGCGGCATCCGCTCGTGGGACACGGCCGTCGGCTACCTGCGGCAGGGCTGCAAGCGCCTCGGCGTCGGCTCCACCGAGAAGGTGCTCGACGGCGCGCCCGATGCCGGCGCCGGTTATTGAGCGGACGCCCCCAGTCGGACTCGTCGGACCAGTCAGACTAGTCGGACCCAAACCATGATGAACGCCCTCATCTACCGCGGCCCCGGCGACATCCGCCTCGAGCAACTGCCCGCGCCCTCCTGCGGCGAGGCCGAAATCCGCGTGAAAGTGGACGCCTGCGCCGTGTGCGGCACCGACCTCAAGTCGTTCCTCCACGGCAACCCCAAGATCACGCCGCCCCGCATCATCGGCCACGAGTTCACCGGGATCATCCAGACCCGCGGCGGCGCCGTCAGCGGCTATGCCGTCGGCGAGCGGATCGTGATGGCCACGTCCGTCTCGTGTGGCCTGTGCGCCTACTGCCAGCGGGGCTGGACGAATCTGTGCGCGGACATGGCCGCGATGGGCTTCCAGTACGAGGGCGGCATGGCCGGCTTCGTCACCGTGCCGAGCCGCGCAGTGCGCAACGGCCACGTCGTCAAAGTGCCCCAGACCGTGAAGCCCGAGCACGCGGCCCTCGCCGAGCCGCTGAGCTGCTGCGTCAACGCCGCCGAGAACTGCGGCGTCGCCAAGGGCGACACCGTGGTGGTCGTGGGCGCGGGGCCGATGGGCATCATGAACGCCCTCGTCGCCCGCGAGTTCGGCGCCGCCAAGATCATCCTCGCCGAGATCAACGAGGCGCGGCTGCGGCAGGCCGAGGCATTCGGCTTCAACCGCCTCGTCAACCCTGCGAAGGACGACCTGGCGAAGGTGGTGAAACGCATGACGCGGGGCCTCGGGGCCGACGTGTGCATCGTCGCCGCGCCCGCCGCGCCGCCCCAGGAGCAGGCCCTCGGCCTCGTGCGCAAGCGGGGCGTCGTGTGCCTCTTCGCCTCGCTGCCCGCCGGCGGCAGCCTGCTCTCGATAGACAGCCGCCCCCTCCACTACAACGAGCTGCGCGTCGTCGGCACGAGCGACTCCACGCCCGCTCAAGTGAAGCGGGCGGTCGCCCTCATCGCCGGCGGCTCGGTGCCGGTGGACAAGCTGGCCACCCACGTGCTGCCGTTGGCTGACTTCCAGCGGGCCTTCGCCCTGATGCAGAGCGGGGAGTCGCTGAGGGTGGTGTTGACACCGTAGAGGATGAGTGGATGAGTGGATGGGTGACAGAGTAGATGGTCTCAGTGTCCTCTCTCTTTCATCCATTCCTCCACCCTTCCATTCATCCCCGTTGGAGTTCCGAGATGGACCTTGGTTTGAAGGGTAAAGTCGCCCTCGTCACGGGCGCCTCGCACGGCCTGGGCAAGGCCATTGCCTTGGGCCTCGCAGCCGAGGGGGCGAAGGTGGCCGTGAACTATCACCGCCACCCCGAACGGGCCGAGGCCACGGTGCGTGAGATCCGCGAGAAGCACGGGGTCGAGGCCGTCGCCGTCCTGGCCGACGTGGCGGCCGAGGCCGACGTGATTCGGATGTTCGACGAGGCCGAGGCCAGGCTCGGGCCGCTCGACGTACTGGTGAACAACGCGGCCATCGCCCCCGCCTGCCCGACGGCCGATACGACGCTCGAGACGTGGGAGCGCGCGTTCGGCATCAATGCGACCGGCACGTTCCTGTGCTGCCGCGAGATGGTGCGGCGACTCAGGGCCGCGAAGCGGACGGGGCGGGTCGTGAACATCTCGTCGCAGGCGGCCTTCCGCGGCTCGCAGTCGGGCAAGACGGCCTACGACGCCTCGAAGGGCGCCATCATTTCATTCACCATCTCGCTCGCCCGCGAGATGGCGCCCCACGGCATCGCCGTGAATTGCGTGGCCCCTGGCCTGATGTACACCGAAATGCTCAAGGAGCTGATTGACGCGAACCGCGAGAAGTTCGAGAGCCGCGTGCCCCTCCACCGCATCGGCAGCGTGGACGAGGTGGCGAGCGTGGTCGTCTTCGTGGCGTCCGAGCGGGCGAGTTACATGACCGGCGCCACGGTGGACGTGAGTGGGGGGTTGGCGATGCACTGAGGGGGAAATGCGGTGTACCTGCTCGGCATAGACAACGGGCTGACGATGGCGAAGGCAGCGGTCTTCACCCTCGACGGTCGCGAGGTGGCCGTGGCCTCGCGCAAGACGGAGACGCTGACGCCGAAGCCCGGCCACCTCGAGCGCGACGTGCGCGAGATGTGGGCCTCCACCGCCGCCGTCATTCGCGAGGCCATCGCCAAGGCCGGCATCCAGCCCTCCGAGGTCGCCTGCGTGGCCTGCGCCGGCCACGGCAACGGCCTCTACCTCATCAACGAGGCCGGCGAGCCCGTCCGCAACGCCATCCTGTCCACCGACTCGCGCGCCCGCGACATCGTCGCCGAGTGGCTGGCGGCTGGCGTGGACGAGGTGGTGCGGCCCAAGACCACCCAGAGCGTGTGGGCCGCCCAGCCCGGCGTGCTGCTGCAATGGCTCAAGCGTCACGAGCCGGCCGCCCTCGAACGCGCCCGCTGGGCGCTGATGGCGAAAGACTACATTCGCTACAAGCTGACCGGCGAGGTGGCGGCGGAGGTGACCGACTTTTCGGGCGCCAGCCTGCTCGACGTGCCGAAGATGGCCTACGATGACAGCCTGCTCGCCGCCTTCGGGATCACCGACCTGCGCCGCCTCCTGCCGCCGCTCCTCCGCTCGGCCGACATCGCGGGCGCGGTCACGGCGCAGGCCGCGGCCGAAACCGGCCTCGCCGCGGGCACCCTCGTGGCCGGCGGGGTGTTCGACATTGATGCCTGCGGCCTCGCGGTGGGCCTGGTGGACGAGTCGCCGCTGTGCGCGATCGCCGGCACCTGGGGCAACAACCAGTACATCTCCAGGAAGCCCGTCGTCAGCCCCGAGGTGTTCATGACCTCCTGTTACGCCATTCCCGGCTACTTCCTGATCCTCGAGGGCAGCGCCACGTCGGCCAGCAACCTCGAGTGGTTCGTCACCGAGTTCTTCGGCGCCGAGAAGGCCCTCGCCGCGAAGCAGGGCAGGTCCGTCTACGACCTGTGCAATGAACTGGTCGCCGCGAGCCGGCCCGAGGAGGCGAACATCGCGTTCCTACCCTTCCTCTACGGCTCGAACGCGGGGCCGGACGCCACGGCCTGCTTCGTCGGCCTGAGCGGCTGGCACACGCGCGGGCACGTGCTGCGGGCGATCTACGAAGGCGTGGTGTTCGGGCACAGGACGCACATCGAGCGGCTGCTGAAGTTCCGTGCCCGGCCGGCGGCGGTCCGCCTCACGGGCGGCGCGGCCCGCAGCGAGGCGTGGGTGCAGATCTTCGCCGACGCGCTTCAGACGCCCGTCGAGATCCCCGAGGGCACGGAGCTGGGCGCGCTGGGCGCGGCCATCGCGGCCGCCGTGGCGGCTGGCATCTACGCCACGTTCGAGGAGGCCGTGGACGCGATGGTGCGCTTCGCCCGTCGCCGGGAGCCCGACCGCTCGCGCCAGAGCCTCTACGACGCCAAGTTCGAGCGGTACCATCGGACCATTCGCGCGTTGGACCCCGTGTGGGCCTCGTACCGCTGACCCGCCCCTTCGGGGGTTCGGCCGCTCAGTCGTCGAGCTTGATCACCGAGAGGGTGTGGAACTTGTCGTAGCCCTTGTTCTTGAGGCCGGGGAAGTTGCCGTCGAAGTTGGAGATGATCAGCTCGTTGCCGCGGAGGAGCGGCTCGCAGGGCTGATCGAGCAGGCCCGTGCGCCCGTCGTCGTCGCCGTTCTTCCACAGGGTCTTGAACTTGCCGCCGGGCGTGAAGTAGTGGATGGCGTTGTTCTGCGAGTCGGCGATGTAGATGCGGTCGGTGCGCGGGTCGTGGCGCATGCCATCGCCGCAGGGGCAGCGCTTGTCGCGGATGTAGACGGTGTTGGAGGTGACGTTGCCCTTGTCGTCGAAGGTCAGGCGATGGATCGAGCCGTCGCCGAACAGCGAGCAGTAGAGGTTGCCCGAGTTGTCGAAGGCCAGGCCGTCGGCGCCCGCCGAGTCCTTGCGCGGGTTGGGCAGGGTGGTGAAGGTGGCGATGAGGTGGGGGTCCTTGCCGAACGGCTGGAGCTTGATGCCGCCCTTCTGGAGCTCGTCCAGGGTGAAGCGGAACACGCCGCTCTTGTGCGAGCCGTCGGGCATGTCGAAGAAGGTCTCGCTCACGTAGCAGTCGTTGCCCTTCCACACTACGGCATTGGAGAGGAGGAAGCCCTCGACCACCACGTCCACGCTCGTCGGCTGGCCGTCCTTCACGTTCACGCGCAGCAGGCGGCTGGCGTGCTTCTTGTCGAAGAAGTACTGGAGGTCGGCCACGTAGAGGTTGCCGTCGGGGCCGAAGGCGATGCCCATGGGGCCGCAGCGCTGGCTCGTGGGGGCCACGGGCAGCTTGTCGCACCAGACCGAGAGCTTGTTCTGCTTGTCAATCTTCACCAGGATGGCGGGGTACTTCTGGTCGTTGTAGTTCGGGCAGGCGAGGATGATGTTGCCCTCGCTGTCCAGCGCCATGCCGTCGGGCAAGTGCGCTTCCTCGGGCAGGGCGAGGAAGAGTGTGGGCCGGTGCTTCGACGCCCGCCCCGGCATGCAGCCCGTTGCGAGAAGCACGCCCGCGGCCATGGCCGCCCACGCCGCCCATCCACGCATTCTCATGGTCCTCTCCTCACTGAGTGTCGGATGCCGGCCCCCTGTGCCGGCCAACGGCCCCCTAGCATACCCGAGGCTGCCGCTCTTTGCAACCGCCGTGGCCGCCGAGAGACGGGGAGGGCGCTCTTCCTGGGAAAGAAGGGTGCCCTCCCCGCGCCCCACCCTCCCAAGAACCTTCAGACGGGTCCGCCGCGTTGGAGCCTTGCTCGCAGGCGGCGTGGGCGATCAACGAAAGGTGCTTCGACAAGCTCCGCATGACAGAATGGGAGCATTCCCCGCCTCCAGCGGCGCAGGCTGGTGAGAACTGCGGGTTGACCGCATGCGCTGCAATGGCTTGCGGCGTAGGGCCGGCCCGTGGCAGAAGGTGCGAGGCTCAGGCGCTCTCGCGCTCGGCGGGCTTGGGGCGGGGGGCCTGCTTCTCGGCGGCGTCGCGCGGGGCGCCGGGGGCGTCGGGGCGCGTGGCGCGGCTGCGGCTGAGGTGGTCGAGCTTCTCGCGAACCAGGTCGGCGGTGATGGTGAGCGTCTTGACCTCAGGCCGAGAGGGGAGCTCGAACATGAGGTCGAGCATGACGTCCTCGAAGACGGTGCGGAGGCCGCGGGCGCCGGTGCCGAGTTCGATGGCGCGGGTGGCAATCTCGGCGAGGGCGTCGGGCTCGAAGGTGAGCTGGCGGCCCTCGAGGTCGAAGAGCTTCTCGTACTGGCGGGCGATGGCGTTGCGGGGCTCGGTCATGACGCGCATGAGGTCGGCCTGGCTGAGGGGCATGAGGGTGGTGAGGACGGGGAGGCGGCCGACGAATTCGGGGATGAGGCCGTAGTGGACGATGTCCTTGGGCTCGACCTGGGCGAGGATTTCGCCCTTGGCCAGTTCGTCTTGCTCGGCGGTGCGGGCGACGGTGCGGGAGAAGCCGATGGTGCCGGCGCCGATGCGCTTGGAGATGTAGTCTTCGAGGTGGGTGAAGGTGCCGCCGCAGATGAAGAGGATATTGGTGGTGTCGATCGGGATGTAGTGCTGTTCGGGGTGCTTGCGGCCGCCGCCGGGGGGGACGTTGGCGATGGTGCCCTCGAGCATCTTGAGGAGGGCCTGCTGGACGCCTTCGCCGCTGACGTCGCGGGTGATGGAGACGTTGTCGGAGGTGCGGCGGATCTTGTCAATCTCGTCAATGTAGATGATGCCCTGCTGGGCGCGCTCGACGTTGAAGTCGGCGACCTGGAGGAGTCGGAGGAGGAGGTTCTCCACGTCCTCGCCCACGTAGCCGGCTTCGGTGAGGGTGGTGGCGTCGCCGATGGCGAGGGGCACGTCGAGGATGCGGGCGAGGGTGCGGGCGAGGAGGGTCTTGCCGGAGCCCGTGGGGCCGATGAGGAGGATGTTGGACTTCTCGATCTCGACGTCGTCGGGGTCGGCGGGCTTGCCCTGGGCGAGGCGCTTGTAGTGGTTGTAGACGGCGATGGAGAGGACCTTCTTGGCGTGCTCCTGGCCGATGACGTACTCGTCGAGCTGGCGCTTGATTTCGGCGGGGGGCAGGAGGTTGGGGAGGCGGCGCTCCTCGCCGCGGCGGCGCTGGCGCTCGAAGCGCACGAGGGCGCTGCAAATCTCCACGCAGTCCTCGCAGATGAAGATGCCGTGGGGGCCGGGCACCATGACGTCCACGAGGTCGGACGATTTCTCGCACAGGGAGCAGACCTGGGGGGGCTTGGAGCCGTTGCGTCTCTTGGCCATGGGCGGTCCTTAGCTCTTGGCCGCGTCGGTGGTGCGGGCGAGCACCTCGTCCACGAGCCCGTACTTGAGGGCCTCGTCGGAGGACATGAAGAAGTCGCGGTCGGTGTCGCGCTCGACGCGTTCGATGGGCTGGCCGGTGCGTGCGGCGAGGATCCTGTTGATGGTGGCCTTCATCTTGAGGATTTCCTCGGCGTGGATGCGGATGTCGGAGGCGGTGCCCTCCATGCCGCCCGAGGGCTGGTGGAGCATCACGCGGGCGTTGGGCAGGATGAAGCGCTTGCCCTTGGTGCCGCAGGCGAGCAGCACGGCGGCCATGGAAGCGGCCATGCCGATGCAGCAGGTCTCCACCTCGCAGGGCACGAAGTCCATCGTATCCAGAATGGCGAGGCCCGAGTGCACGTAGCCGCCGGGGGAGTTGATGTAGAGCCGGATGTCCTGGTTCTTCTTCTCGTTGGCGAGGAAGAGCATCTGCGCGATCACCAGGCTGGCCACGTAGTCGTCAATCGCGGTGCCGATGAAGATGATGCGGTCCTTCAGCAGGCGCGAGAAGATGTCGTAGGCCCGCTCGATGTGGCCTTCTTTCTCGACAACGATGGGCACGAGGGACGGCATTCGGGGGCTCCTGACGCGGACGGTGAGGCGGTGAGGCGCCGCGGCCCAGCCGGGAGAGCGGGCTCAGGCCTCGCCTTCGGCCTTCTTCGCCGCCTCGGGCGGCGTCGCGGCCGCGGCGGCCGGCGGGGCGGCCTGGTTGATGACGGCGTGCTGGACGAGGAAGTCGCGCACCTTTTCTTCGCGCATCTCGAGGCGCAGCGAGCTGAGACGGCCCTCGCGCTCGAGGTCGCTCGCCACGTCTTCGGGGCGGCGCCGGTAGTTCAGCGCAATCGCCTGGATGCGCTGCTGCACCTCCTCCTCGGTGACGAAGATCTTCTCGTTCTCGGCGATGCGCTGGTAGATGAAGTAGAGCTTGCACTGGCGCACGCTCGAGTCGCGCGTCTGCTTGTCCACCTCCGCCAGTTGCGCCTCCATCTCGTCCTCGGGCACGCCGCGGTACTGGAGGGCCAGCCGCTGGCGCTCCTTGGCGCTGGCCACCAGGCGTTCCACGAGGCCCTCCGGCACATCGAAGTCGGTCAGCTCCAGCAGCCGTTCGGCGAGGCGCGCCTGCACGGCGTCGTCGGCCTCCTGGTCGCGGTGGCGCCGGAGCTCGTCGCGCAACTCATCCCGCAGATCGTCCAGATCGTCGAACCGCAGCGACCGGGCCCACTCATCCGTCGCCTCGGGCAGCACCAGGCGCCGCAACTCGTCAATCGTGATCTCGAGGTCCACTTCCTTCCCGCGAAGCTCTTCCGCCTTGAACGTCTCGGGCAGGGTGACCTTGAGCGACCTGGTGTCGCCCACCTTGGCGCCCAGGAGGGCGGCGCGCAGGCCGGGGGCGGGCATGCCCGCGATCACCTCGCGGTCCAGGAACGCCGGGAGCTCGGTGTCGCGCCAGACCTCGGCGCCGCCTTGCAGCGCGACGGCGTGGCACATGGGCACGTCGCCCTCCAGCACCTCGCCCTGCTCGAGCTTGTCGAACCTGCCGTGGCGTGCACGGAAGCGCTCGAACGCGCGCTCCACGTCGGCGTCCGTCACCTCCACCAGCGGCCGGTCCACCGTGAGGCCCTTGTAGTTGTCCAGCGTGAAGTCGGGCACGACCTCCACCTTGACCTCGAAGGTCAGGGGCTTCGTCGCATCCACCGTGATGGCGGGGAGGTCCACGTTCGCGGGGAGAGCCAGGCGCAGCGAGTGGTCCTCGGTCGCCTGCTCCAGCGCCTCTTCCACCAGCGTCTGCTTCACCGAGTCGAGCACCTGGTCGCCGAAGCGGCGCTCGAGCACGTGGCGGGGGATATGGCCGGGGCGGAAGCCCTTGAGGAACACCGTCTTGCGCAGGTCGGCGAAGCTCTTCTCCACCTCCTCGTGCACGCGGGCCTGGGGCACCTCCACCCTCAGCAGGCGGGCGCACGGCCCGGCGTCTTCCACGGTCGCCGTCGCGCGGGGCGGCTTGGGCGCCTCCTGCGGCGTCTCAGCGGCGGTAGCCTTCTCTTGGGCGTCCGCGCCCGGCGTCTCCTGCGCCACCTTCCCAGCGTCCTCGTCTGCCATGCCAGCCGTTCGCCTCCGTAGGGGGGTCGGTCAGAGTTTCCTCGGGTAAATGAAAATGGAGCGGGCGATGGGACTTGAACCCACGACATCAACGTTGGCAACGTTGCGCTCTACCACTGAGCTACGCCCGCTCGCTCAGGGGGGCTTGGCGGCCCCCGTCGAATTGTCCTTACATTGTACTCCCGCCGCCCGCCGAGTCAAGTGCAAATGGGCCGCTTCGGGGTGGCTGAGGATTCCCGTCTCGCATCAAACTCCCAGGAACATCACAGAACACCCCTGGGCAGATGCTGTCGAGGGAACTACGCCAAGCCTTCGGAGCGCTAATGTACCGAGCTCCCGTGGCGTGGGTCGCCCCAAGTGCTGCCACTCGAATGCTCAAGCAAGAGGGCTCCCGCAGAGGAATGAGGCGGCTTCCTCCACATGCGTCACCTCGACAGGGTCTGAGCCGTCCAAGTCAGCAATTGTCCTTGCAACCTTGGCCATGCGGTCGGTCGCTCGAGTCGAGTAGATCCCTTGGCCGACCAACTCCTTGTACTTCTCCCGCGCTACATCGCAGAACGTGCACCATCTGAGAATCTCGCCGCCCGGAATGGCAGCATTACACGCGATGGGGGTGCCGGCGAAACGTGCCTGCTGTCGGTCGCGCGCCGCCTGGACGCGCTCTCTTAGGACGTGTGAGGCATCACTCCTCGACTCGGAGAACTTCTCGTCCATAGATAGGGGCCTGACCTCAACGTGTAGGTCGATTCTATCGAGCAAGGGGCCGCTGATACTCTTCCGATAGCTCTTGACCTTAGCAGGCTTGCACTCGCACCGCGAACGGATATTGCACTTGCCGCATCTCGGGCAGGCGGGTCCCTGTTCGGACGAGATTGCCAAGCAGTCCACGCATACGTACTGGCCGTAGAACCCACAGGGGCAAGGGTTCATCGCAGCGATCAAAGTGAAGCGAGAAGGAAACGTGAAGCTGGCATCTACTCGCGAAACCATCATCGCGCCTGTCTCGATTGGTTGTCGCAGGCTCTCAATCGTGCCTCGTGAGAACTCAGGCAGTTCATCCAGGAACAGAACCCCGTGATGCGCAAGCGTGATCTCACCCGGCACCGGCACTCCGGAGCCACCCCCAACCAGTGCCTCCCGCGAGGCCGTGTGATGAATGGCTCTGAAAGGCCGCCTTGCCACGACCATGCCGTCCTCAGCCAGCAGCCCCTTCGCGCTGTACAACCTGGTGAGTTCGATCTTCTGCTCCGTCGTCAGCGCGGGCAGGATTCCTGGAAGCGCAGCCGCCAGCAGCGACTTGCCTTCACCGGGGGGCCCCACCATGAGGACATTGTGCCCGCCCGCGGCAGCAATGACCAAAGCCCGCTTTGCCTGCTCTTGCCCCCTGATGTCGGCGAAGTCGGGCGGCTTGGCGATGATGTTCTCAAACACGGGAGGCACACTCATCGCGTTCGGTAGCTTGCCCCGTCCTCTCATGAACTCCAGAACTTGCCAGAGGTTCTCTGCCACCGCGATGCGGGTGCCATGATGCTCCGGAAGCCCCCTGACCGCGCAACACTCCTTCTCGTTGCCCTTGGGAACCACGATCGTGCTGCCCGCGGGGGCGCTGATGGCAATCGGCAGCGCACCCGGTATGCGGCAGATGTCGCCGTGGAGACTCAGTTCGCCAACGAAGAGATACGACTTCTCCACCTCAGGGGGAAGATCCTGCGCGTACCCGGCCGCCTGCAAGGCGATCATGGCAATCGGCAGATCGAGGCTTGTCCCCTGCTTTGGCAGATCAGCAGGGGCCAGATTGATCATGATCCTTCCGACAGGGGGACGCAGTTCATACTTGGCAAAGGCTCCGGCCAGGCGGCCCTGCACCTCGCGGATCGCCCCTTGCGCCATCCCAGTGATCCGGATATCCCACTCCCCCTGCGCATCGAAACCATCCTCGCCGAAGTACCGGGCCTGTAGCTCGATCCTTCGGCCTTCCACACCATACAGGATGGCACCGTACAGGTTGTGCTCACGCCGTTCCAGCGTACGAAGGGGAGGCGGTCGCATTCCGTTCTCCTCACTGCTACCCTATTTCACTCTGACAACCTGCCGGGTCGCCAGTGCATGAATGCATTCTAGTTGGAGGGATCACGACTGTCAATCCGCTCTGGCAGAGGCACACCGGCACTTGTCCCCGCGCCCTTAACGACGCGCTGCCCATGGCTGCCCTCGGACACTTGACATTCCCTTGCAGCCAGGATATCAAAGGCAGCTGACCAAGCATCAGCCGGTCCGTCAAGCATGGAGACTCAACCGTGAGGAAGAGAACGTGGGAAATCCTAGATGTCGCAAAGCCGGGCGACAAGGCCAGCCGCGCGTTCGATATCTTTATCCTGTGGCTCATTGCGGCCAACGTGGTGGCGTTAGTGCTGGAAACCGTGCGCCCGATCCATGCCGCTGCGCCCCTTCTCTTCGACGGATTCGAGGTCCTCTCGGTCGTGGCGTTCACGATTGAGTACGTGCTGCGCCTCTGGTCGTGCACCGTCTCAGAGCGGTTTGCGCGCCCGCTTAGGGGCCGGCTGCGCTTCGCGGTCACCCCGATGGCCCTAGTGGATCTCCTCGCGATCCTGCCGTTCTACCTTCCCTTCTTCGGGGTGGACCTGCGTTTCGTGCGTGCCGTGCGTCTCACGCGTCTCTTCCGCGTGATGAAGGTCGCCCGCTACTCCGAGGCGCTGCGGACGTTCAGCCGCGTGTTCAGAGCCAAGAAGGAGGAACTGCTCGTCGCCGCCTTCGTGATGGTGCTGTTGCTGCTCTTTGCGTCGTCGCTGATGTACTTCGCTGAGAACGAGGATCAGCCCGAACGTTTCTCCAGCATCCCCGCGGCCATGTGGTGGGGTGTGGCCACGCTCACGACGGTAGGCTACGGCGACGTATGCCCGGTCACCACAGCGGGCAAGCTGATCGCCGCAATCGTGTCCGTGGTCGGCATCGCCATGTTCGCCCTGCCCACGGGCATTCTCGGGGCAGGCTTCGTGGAAGAGGTCGCGAGGAAACGATGGCCGCGCGTCTGCCCGCACTGCGGGAAGGAGCTGTCGGGGCGCGAGCATGAGTGACGGCCAGTGGCGAAGGCGCCCCCGTCGAGTTGCCCTTTCCTTGCAACAACCTTGCCCGCCGAGTCAAGTGCACATGGGCGATCGAGGTGCAGGGCGCCGGGTCGCGGCGTCTTCCGCGGCCTGAGACCACGCTTGCGCGCACCTCGCAAACGTGATTGACAGCGCGCAGTGTTCGTGGTAGCATCGGGCGCAATCAATGCGTGATGCCGCGTGGCCCAGGGCCGGCACCGGTGCTGGATGAAAGGTCTGTGTCTCGCTGGCGCGCTCGTGCTGCTGGCCGCACAACTGGGCTCTGCTACCAAGGACGCCTCGTGCGACCCGCTGTGCTGCCCTCCCGAGGCTCTGTGGGCCAACCGGGCCGAGGATTGCCATGCTCATGCAGGCTCCGAGCAGCCTGATGCCCGCCTGTCGGTCGAGTGCCCGGGGCAATCCGCGCAGGGCAAGCCGCTCTGCTGCATTGGATGCGTGGAGCGACCGACCTCGGCGGGGAAGGTGACGCGCCGGAACGCTCCCACCCGGCAAGTCTGCCTCCATCATGGTGCGGTTCCGCCTGGCGGCGCCTCGGTGCTCTCGGCCCGGGCATCGCACCCGTCCGCCTGGAAGGGGCTCCCACCTGCGCACCCCTCGCTGGGTGCCCTGCGCACCGTCGTGCTTCTGCTCTGATTCGCTCTCCTTCACGCGATGATCGGTCCGTGACGCAATGCCGCCGCGCAGGATGTCGTTCCGCGCGCCGGCCGCGTCACAAACCATGCGGGAGGGACGCGAATGGAGACGATGTGATGCGAGTTCTATTCCAACCCTTCGTCGCCGTGGCGGAATGGGTCGTCGGGCTGCTGGTGCTTGCCTATGTGGCATGGGGCCTGTACGTTGACCGCGCGCGGGCCCCCGCCAGCGGCCATCCACTGACCCCGCGAGCCAGGGCACCTGAGGCGGCGCGGCACTCCAGCGGAATGGAGAGATGAGGCTCATCAGGGTCTGGCGAGCCTGTCGTGGGAGCGGCTGGGAACGCGGGACTGGTGCCGCGGCGCCGGCGATGCCACCACGTAACTCCATATGCCACAATGCCTTACGCTCTCCGGCCATCCCGCCCACATACTTGCTCATCGCGCCGGTGAGCAAGTATGGCCGGAACCGCGAGAATCGCCCATCCTCGCCCATCTACCCATACTTGCTCACTTCCCCCCTCACAGGGTTGAGCAAGTATGGACAGGCTGCGCCCGCCGGCCGCTCGGCAGAGCCCTCCCCGGAGCCGCCAGGTCCGCAAGGAGAGGGCGTGCCCCCCCTGCACCGGCCCATCGAGGCAAGATCGCCAGACCCTGAAGGGCCAGATGAGATGACGTGTGCACGGCGCGACCGCTCTCGGCCGCGCTGTGGGCGGGATACCCACATCCCGCGAATCCGTGCAGGTCGCGCGGGGCGGGGACGTCCCGCCCACAACGAGGCAGCCGCGCGGAGGGGGCGTCCCGCGCACAGGTGTGCGGCACGCGGGGCGTGGTCAGCGGCTTTCGCCGCGTGGGGGACAGGGCGGGTGGGAGTGGCGGGGCCTACGGCCTCGGGGCGGCAGGCTGGACTATGAGGCGCAGGTTGCTGCGTCCCTCGGCCTGCCAGCGGTCAAGCAGTTGCATCCGGCGCTCGAGCTCGGCGTGCATCGCGCCCGTCTGGCCGAGGGCATCCTGCACGTCGCCGGCATAGCGCACGAGTTGTCCCGGCTCGGCCATGGTGCCGCCGCGCAGGCCGGCGGCGATGGCCTGCCAGTGCAACTGGAGGTCGGCGTGGCGGGCCATGAGGCCCCGCCGCTCGCTCTCGAGGCTCTGCCGCACGCGCTCGATGGGCACGGGGACCGAGAAGCTGCGGCGCGGGTCGGAGCTGAGGGTGAGCACCTGGCCGCGGTCGAGCGGCACGGGGCCCGCGGTGCGGCCGGGCACGACCACGCGCGCGGCGCCGTCGTGCGCGGCGAGGGTGACCACGCCCTCGAAGGGGGCGGCGCCCGGGGCGGCGCTCTTCGCCGTGGCCTGGGGGGTGACGGCCAGGCTGATGAGGCCGGGCCCGGCGGCCACGTTGGCCAACGGCGAGGCGACCATGGGCGTGTTCTCGCCGTCGGAGCCTCGGCACGACATCTCGCCCCGCAGGAGCTGAAGCGCGGTGCCCGTCCGCGGGTCGGTCACCCGCGCCACCGAACCGGGCGCAAGGGCCACGCGGAGGCGGCCGCCGGCCAGGGCCAACGTGGCGGCGCTGTTGGCGGGCGTGGCCAGCAAGTCGCCCACGGCGAGCGAGGAGTTCGGCCGAAGGGTGCGGGCGTCGGGGCCGAGCACGGCCACGGTGCCGCCCTCGACCCACGCGGTGCGCGAGCGCTGGATGAAGCCGTAGCCTGCGGCCACGAAGAGCGCGGCGGCCGCGGCCAGGGCCGCGTAGCGGAAGAGCCGGCTCCGCAGGGGTTCAGGCCCCGTCTCCGCGGCCTCACGCGGCGCGGCGGCTCGCACGCGGCTCATCGCCCGCGCGGTGAAGCTCTCGGCGGCGCGATGGGGCGCGAGGGCCGCCTCGAGGGCGGCGATGCCTGCCCGGGCCGCCGCGGCCCGCGCGCGACAAGTCGGGCAGGCGGCCGCGTGGGCATTCGCCTCGGCCGTCGCCGCGGCGTCCAGTTCGCCTGCGGCGAGAAGCTCTGCCAGGTCGTCGAACTGCGTGCAATCCATCTCAAGGCTTCCGCGAGGTGTCGGCGAGCCGCTCCAGGCGGTCTCGCAGCAGCTTATAAGCCCTTGTCAGACGGCTGGTTACGGTGCCGATAGCCAGCCCGAGGCGATCCGCTATCTCCTGACAGCTCAGGCCGTCCATGTGCTTCAGCACCAGGGTCACGCGGTAGGCCTCGGGCAAGCGGTCGAGGCTTTCGAGCAACAGGCGGGTGGCCTCCTGGTGCTCAGCCGCGGCGTCGGGCGACGGCGGCGGCGCACGGTTCAGCACCGCCGAGGCCTCGGGCTCGAGGGCACTGTCGTCGTCCAGCGAGCCGAGGTGGCGCCGCGACCGGTGCCAGTCTACGCACACGTGACTTGCGATGCCAAGGAGCCAGGACGAAAAAGCCGCCGGTTCCCGCAGGGTGGCCAGCATGCGAAACGCCCGCAGGAACGTATCTTGAGCCAGGTCATCCACTTCCGCGTGAGCCACCCGTGCCGCGATGAAGCTGTTGACCAGATTCTTGTAGCGGTCCACCAGCACGCCGAACCGCTCGGTATCGCCGTCGAGCACCTC
Source organism: Planctomycetota bacterium (assembly GCA_035384565.1). NCBI lineage: Bacteria > Pseudomonadati > Planctomycetota > Planctomycetota bacterium. The sequence goes on from DAOOIT010000004.1 coordinate 68,401, forward strand.
GGCCACAAGTTCGGCGTCGGTCACCCGGCTTGGCTCGCCACGATCCACGGCGTCGTTTACCTAGTCGGTGCAGGGGGGCCGATTGCTGCATGGCCTGCCGGCCCGGGGCGCCCGGCACGCCGATGCCCTGAATGATACTGTGTGAATCACCCCAATGCAAGCCCCTATCCGTGTGTGCGGAATGAGGGCTGCCGCGGCACGGGGCCGCCGACACATGGTTCCGAGTGTCAATCACTTGGGGTCAGGCATGCCGCGGGAAGTGCTCGAGCGGAGCCCTTCGACGTTTGGCGAGCCCAATCACTTCGGCACGGGCCGTCAGATCATCCACCAGTGTCCGGGGGCGATTGCGGGGAGGCCGAAGGCGCGGTGGTCGTCGGCCAGCGAGGCCAGCAGCTCCTGCGCCTTCTTGCCGATGGCCTCCGCGGCCAGCTCGATGTTCCGCTCGCCGACCTGGGGGGTGGCGTGCTTGCGGGGGTCGAGCCCGCCGATCCCAGAGGGGGGCTTCATGTCCAGATTCAGCGGGCCGTCGCCCAGCTCCTTCATGTCCACCAGGTGGGGATAGAAGAACATCATGTTGGAGGTCTCCCACTTGGCGGCGTGGTCGGTGTCGGATTGGGCGCAGCGGCTGAGCGTCATCTCCCACAGGCCGATGCCGGCCACCGTGCCGTCGGCCACGACCGGCTTGAGGGCCTCGTTGATCATGTCGATCTGCTCGCGGATGTTGTGGCCGCTGACGCCGATAATGACGCGGAAGCCGGTGCGCTTGAGGCGCTCGAAGAGGTCGGTGAGGACGGGCACGAGGTGCCGGCGGTCGAAGCCCGCGTGGAAGTAGACGGGGGGATACACCACGCCGCCGAACTTCTCGGCGCACTTGACCAGGATACCGTGGGCCTTCATCGCGTCGTTGCCCAGGGGCAGGTGGCGTCCGTGCCACTCGATGAGGCCGAAGGGCACGTAGACGACGGGGAACCTCCTCGCGGCCTCCTCGAGCTGGCCGGGGCGCATGAACTGCATCTGCACGGCGGGCGAGAGCTGGGCATTCATGTCGTCTCCTTCACAACGCGCCTGGGCGCCCACGCCGCCCGCCCGCCGCTCACGCCTGGGCGAGGAGCGTCTGGTAGGCGTCGAGCACGAGGCGGTTGCCGCTGGTGGCTGCGTCGTGGGCGGCACGCACGCGCCGGCCCACGGCCGGGACGAAGAGGTCGGCCAGCAAGGCCTTGCTTTCGCTCACCTCGCCGAACTGCATCAGGCGGAAGGCACTGTGAACGTCTTCCTACCGTGCCTGGCACTGATCCGCGAGTTCCTTGATCTTCGCGATGGTCCGTTCCTGCCAGTCACTGATGCTATGCAGAAGTCCCTCGGCGCGGCGAACGAGTCTGTGCAGACTGGCTGTTGCGGATGCGAGCTTGTCCTCGGGTTCCACGAGCCTACTTGAGGCCCGCAACATGCCAAGAACCTCGGGCTCGAAGCTCTCGCCAAGCTGCTGGGCGTTCCTCAGGATCAGGGCTAGCCCCTGGAACCTTGCGATGGAGGCCCCGATGGAGGACTTCAGATGTGTCAATGTCCCCAGACGCGTGCCGACCTTCTGGTCGGCCAGTCTCAGTGCCTCATTGGCTGTCATGCCGAGCCTGCGGAACTCGTCAAGCAAGTGCTCTAGTATGCTCTTCAGGGTTTCCACCACTTCCCAGAGATGACGACACGCGTCCACGCCGATCAGCAGACCCGCGATCTCCGTAGTCTCCGAGCAGTTGCAGATGCCCTTCAAGCATATAGTGTGCTCGAACCCCAGGAGGTCCCTAAGCGCCCGCACATGCTCCACATCAGGGGGCCTCGCCCGAGGGTATGTGCAACGGGCACACGGCGACGGTGGTCCGGCGTCTCTCTCCTCTGGCACTTCAGACGCTCCTCGTGTTCGTTACACGGAAGTGATCCACCGCGCGGTTCAACAGTTGCATACCGCGGAGCTTGCCATCCTGCGTTTCCAAGCCGGCAATCCTCTTCGCGCGCCTCGCCACCGCGCTAACCCACTGCCCCTTGACGATGGCAGCCATCACACGCAACGACTGCGCCTCGGCTAGCTCACCCTGCCTTCCTTTTCTCTAAAATCCTCACTCTCGCCAGGATTCTCTTCAGGCACCTCTGCCGGCTCCCGTCGTACCGCTGGCGCACATTCCTATAGTAGAGATCGCTCGCGCTACCCTTCTCCAGAGCAGCAATCGCGTCCGTGAAGACACGCTCGACCTCATCGACCAGGCCGAAGAGGCTCTGCGCGCACTCCACATACAGGTTCATCGCCTCCAGCCAAAGGAAACGAGAAGCGATGCAAAGCGCAGCCCTCAGACGTGTGTTCTTGGGATCCTTGTAGACACGCGCAACGGCGGCGCGCATCTTGCGCAGGTCACCTCGAATGGCCGACATGATGCTGTTCCTCCTTCTTCTGCGGGGTCCTGCTAGCTCAACTTCTGCGAGACAATTTGCTGTGCATCATTGTGCCACAGCTTGATCTGACGCACAAGCAAGGTCGCATTCCGACGCAAGATGTAGGCCCCAGTCATGGCTGCCTGAAGCCTTGACTTTGGGCTTCCCTTCCGGTTACGCAGGGGAACGATGATGAGGGGACAGAAACCATGCGCAATGCGCCTGGCCTGCTGGAGCGCCAGCCGTAGGTGCCGGAACCTCTCGCCCATCTTCCCGATGGAAGGCAAGGCAAAGCTCGACACTTGGACGTGAGCCTTGGTGCGGCGCGCCAACTCCTCGAAGATTCGTGGGATGTTGGACCTATCAGGCTCCTCTTCCCTTCTGCATTCATCGAGGAAGTGCGTGAGCATCTTCGTAATCTTCCCCGCAGTTTCCCTGAGGTGCATTGCTGTGTCGAGCATGAGACACAGCCCTGCCGCCTCAACCGTACGCCGCCTGTGGCGAGGCGCCAACACACCGGTAAGATGTCTCACCGCTGCGTGGCAGTCCTCTCTCAGGAGAGCATTCCTCGACTTGCTGGTGCTACTGCGCAACTACCTCTCCTAAGGGCGCTTGGTCAAGCATGCATCCCCGAGATGCTCTCGCGCGGCACCGTCGGCTTCGCTCACACGAGTCCCAACAAGCGCAACGCAAGATGCACCGGCCATGGGGTCTACTTCTCCTTGGTCGACTTTGCAGGAGCATTGCTGTGACCCGCAGTCCAGTAGCTTCCCGAACCCGTCGTTGGACGGCCTCATTGGCAGAGATAGCCAAATGAAAGGAACGGTGACAAGTCGACGAGGAGCCGAAGGCGGGGAAGAGACACGGGGAATCACGTTCAACCTTCGAGGGATAGAACCACCGACCATCATCTGAGCCCTGCCCACAGTGGTTTCCCTCGGCTGCGACCCATGCGCCCTAATTGTAAGGCTCGCGAGGCATGAGTCAAGTGAATTCTTACCCACAATTGGTTCCGCTCAGTGCACTTCTGCGGCAAGCAGAACTCTGTACTCGTCGAGCACGAGGCGGTTGCCGCTGGTGGCGGCGTCGTGGGCGGCGCGCACGCGGCGGCCCATGGCCGGGACGAAGAGGTCGGCCAGCAGCGCCTTGCTCTCGCTCACCTCGCCGAACTGCATGAGGCGGAAGGCGTTGTAGACGTCAATCGCCATGTCGGCCAGGTGGCGGGCCACGAGGTCGGTGTAGTCGCGCTCGGCGCGCTGCTTGACATAGTCCATCGCCTTGTTGAAGAGGCCGAGGGCCTCGGTGACGGCGGGCAGGTGCTTGGCCGTGGCGCCCGTGTAGGGCCGCGCGGCGAAGTCGGCAAAGAGCGAATCGAGGTCCCCGCCCAGCAGGCCGGCCAGAATGGCCACGACCTGAAGCTGGCTGGTGCCCTCGTAGATGTTGGTGATGCGGGCGTCGCGCAGGTAGCGCTCGATGGGGTAGTCGCGCATGAAGCCGCTGCCGCCCAGGACGGCGAGGGCGGAGTTCGACAGCTCGACGGCGGCCTCGGAGGCGTAGTACTTGGCCATGGGGGTGAGCGACGAGGCGTAGCCGTGCCACTTCTTGTAGAGCGCCTTGTCGGCGGGGCGGTTCTCGTACTCCTTCTCGAAGTCCACGGCCACGCCGCAGTCAATGGTCAGCGTGCGGGCGAGTTCGAGCTTGAGCCTCATTCCCACCAGGAGATCGGCGAGGGCGGGGAAGTGGACGATGGCCTTTCCGAACTGCTCGCGCGAGTGGGCGTAGGCGAGGGCCTCGCGGTAGGCGGCCTCGCAGATGCCCACGCTTTGGGCGGCGATGGCCAGGCGGGCGCCGTTCATGAGGTCCATCGTGTACTTGATGAGGCCGAAGCGGCGGCGGCCGACGAGGTACGCGGGGCAGTGGGTGAACTGGAGCTCGCAGGTGGGCGAGCCGTGGATGCCGAGCTTGTCCTCGATGCGGCGGACGCGGAGGCCGGGGCCCTTCTCGGCGAGGAAGAGCGAGAGGCCGCGGCCGTCGCGCGTGCCCTCCTCGGAGCGGGCGAGGACGAGCAGGATGTCGCCGCAGCCGTTGGTGATGAAGCGCTTGACGCCGTTGAGGCGCCAGAGGTTGGGGTCGGCAGGGTCGGGGCTGGCCTTGAGGCGGACGGCCTGGAGGTCGGACCCCGCGTCGGGCTCGGTGAGGACCATGGCCCCGGTGGCCTCGCCGGTGGCGAAGCGGGGCAGGTACTTGTCTTTCAGCTCCTCCGAGGCGAAGCGGAGGATGGTCTCGGCGATGTCGCCCAGGCCGAAGAGGGTCATGAGCGCGGCGTCGCCGCGCGAGACCATTTCGATGGCGGCGGCGTAGGTGGTGTGGGGCAGGTAGAGGCCGCCGTACTTGCGGGGCAGGGTGAAGCCCATCAGGTCGGCGCCGGAGAGGCGGTCGAGGGCCTCGCGCGTGCCCTGGGCGTAGGTGACCACGCCGTCGTGCCACTTCGCGCCCTCGCGGTCCACCTCCTCGGCGCGGGGCGCGATGAAGTCGCCGGCGATGTCGCCCACGATGCGCAGCGTCTCGTGGTAGTTCTCGACCGCGTCGGCGGCGTCGCGCGGGGCGTAGGGGTACTGGCCCGCCTCGGCGAAGTCGTGCTCGCGCAGCCGGGCGATCTCGGCCAGGGGCGCCTGGTCGAGGTTGAAGCGGAGGTCAGGGTTATCGTCGTAGAAGTTGGGCATGGTTCCTGCTCTCTGGGCTAAGGCGGATAGGACAGATGGGACGGATCGGACAGATGGGACGGACGGAACCTCGGCGGGTCCCATCGGTCCTATTTCGACTTGTAGGCCTCGATCATCTTGGGAATCACGTCGAACAGGTCTCCGACGATGCCGTAGTGGGCGAAGGCGAAGATGGGCGCGTCGGGGTCGGTGTTGATGGCGATGATCTGGCCGGACTCGGCCATGCCGGCGCGGTGCTGGACGGAGCCGGAGATTCCGGCGGCGATGTAGAGCTTGGGCCGCACGGTGGTGCCGGTCTGGCCCACCTGGTGGTCGCGGGCGATGAAGCCGGCGTCCACCGCGGCGCGGCTCGCGCCCACCTCGCCGCCGAGGGTGTGGGCCAGCTCGCGCACGAGCTCGAAGCCCTCGGGCGAGCCGACGCCGGCCCCCCCTGCGACGATGACCTTGGCGCCCTTGAGGTTCACCTTGCGCTCGGCCTTGACGCGCTCGATGATGCGGACGGCATCGGCCTCGCCGTCGAGCTTCACAGGCACCGGCACGATGGCGCCGTGGCGGGCGGGGTCGGGCCTGGGCAGGCGCATGACGCCCTCGCGCACGGTGGCCATCTGGGGCCGGTGCTCGGGGGTGACGATGGTGGCGATGATGTTGCCGCCGAAGGCCGGGCGGATCTGATAGAGGAGCTTCTTGTACTCGGTCTTGCGCACGGGGTCCGTGTGGTCGCCGATCTGGAGGTTGGTGCAGTCGGCGGTGAGGCCGGTGCGCAGGCGCGCGGCCACGCGGGGCGCGAGGTCGCGGCCCGTGGGGCTGGCGCCGAAGATGACCACCTCGGGCTTCGCCGCGGCGATGACGTCGCTGACGATGCGCGCGTAGGGCAGCGTGGTGTAGACGGCCAGGCGCGGGTCGTCGGCCACGTGCACCACGTCGCACCCGCAGGCGATGAGGTGCCGCGGCTGGTCGGTCAGTCGGGAGCCGAGCAGAATGGCGCCGAGGTGCTGGTCCAGGGCGTCGGCCAGCTCGCGGCCCTTGCTCAGCAGCTCGAGGCTCACCTCGGCGAGCTTCCCGCCGTCCTGCTCCGCGAAAACCAGAACGCCACCGGTACGATCAGGCATGACGAACAACCCTCAGGTTGGTGGAGAATGGCCCTCGGTCAATCGAAGATGTGCTCTTCGGCCAGCTCGTGGATGAGCGCGGCGATGGCCTCCTTGGTGGGCTCGACGCGCTTGTGGTCGGTGGCCACGAGCACGATGCTCTCGATGTTCTTGACCTTGGTGGGGGAGCCGGCGGCGCCGCAGCGGGCCACGTCGGCCGCCACGTCGGCCGGCGCCCACACGGGGATGAGGAGGCCCTGGCGCTCGAGGTCGGCGATGACGGGGTTGGCGCGCTCGGCCAACCGCGCGGGGTCGGGCTTGCCCTTCTCGGGGTCGAGCTGGCGGGCGATGGCCTCGCGCACCTCGAGGGGGGAGCGGGCGCGCTTGAACTGGGCGACGCGCTTGGCGCGGCGCGGCCGCGGCTCGTTGGCCTCGCCCACCACGGTGAGAAGGGCGGGCAGGCGGCACTCGACCACCTCGTAGCCGCCCTCGATGAGGCGGCGCACGCGGATGCTCTCGGGCGTGAGGGCGAGGATTTCGCTGGCATAGGTCACCTGCGGCACGTCGAGGGCGCCGGCGAGCTGCGGCCCCACCTGGGCCGTGTCGCCGTCAATGGCCTGCCGGCCGCAGAACAGCAGGTCGAAGTGCCCGATGCGGCGAATGGCGCAGCCGAGGGCGTAGGCGGTGGCCAGGGTGTCGGCCACGGCGAAGGCGCGGTCGGAGAGCAGCGCCACCTCGTCGGCCCCGCGCATCAGGGCCTCGCGGAGGGCCGCGGCGGCGCTGGGCGGGCCCATCGTGACCACGGTGACGCGCCCGCCGTGCGCGTCGCGCACCGCCAGGGCCATCTCGAGGGCGTTGAGGTCCTCGGGATTGAAGATCGCCGGCAGGGCCGAGCGGTTCACCGTGCCGTCGTCGTTCATCGCCTTGGCGGTGATATTCTTGGTGTCGGGGACCTGCTTGATCAGGACAACCATCTTGAAGGGCATCGGGCGTCCTCAGTGATAGGAGAAGGATGGGTGGATGAGTGGATGGGTGGATGGGGTCGGGCGTTCATCCAATCATCCAGTCGTCCATTCATCCAACTAGCGAAGCTTGCCGATGAGAATGGAGGCGTTGTGGCCGCCGAAGCCGAAGCTGTTGCACATGGCCACCCGCACCGGCAGCTCGCGGGCCGTGTTCGGCACGTAGTCCAGGTCGCACTCGGGGTCGGGGTTCTCGTAGTTGATGGTGGGCGGCACCACGTCGTGAGCCACGCTGAGGGCGGTCTGGACGAGTTCGACTCCGCCCGAGGCGCCCAGGAGGTGGCCGATCATGGACTTGGTGGAGTTGATGGCGAGCTTGTAGGCGTGGTCGCCGAAGGTGCGCTTGATGGCGCGGGTCTCCATGGCGTCGTTGAGGGGGGTGGAGGTGCCGTGGGCGTTGATGTAGGAGACGTCGGTTGGCCGGAGCCCGGCATCGCGGAGCGCGGTGCTCATGGAGCGGGCGGCGCCATCGCCTTCGGGCTCGGGGGCGGTGATGTGGTGGGCGTCGCAGGTGGCGCCGAAGCCGAGTACCTCGGCGTAGATGCGGGCGCCGCGGGCCCGGGCGTGCTCGAGCTCCTCGAAGACCAGGATGCCGCCGCCTTCGCCCATCACGAAGCCGTCGCGCTCGCGGTCGAAGGGGCGGCTGGCGCGGGCCGGCTCGTCGTTGCGCTTCGAGAGGGCCTTGCAGGCGATGAAGCCGGCCAGGCCCAGGGGGGTGATCGTGGCCTCGGCGCCGCCGGTGAGGACGACGTCGGCCATGCCATAGGCGATGTGGAAGTAGGCGTCGCCGATGGCGTGCGAGGAGGAGGCGCAGGCGGTGAGCACGGTGCAGTTGGGCCCGCGCAGGCCGAACTGGATGCCGATGAGGCCGCCGGCCGAGTTGGCCATCATCTTGGGGATGAGGAAGGGCGAGACGCGGTCGGGGCCGCGCTGGAGCAGGATGGCCTTCTGCTCCTCCATCTCCTGGAGGCCGCCGATGCCGCTGCCGATGATGCAGCCCAGGCGGTCGCGGTCCTCGCGCGCGAGCTCGAGGCCCGAGTCGCGCACCGCCTCGTCGGCCGCGACGAGGGCGAACTGCGCGTAGCGGTCAATGCGTCGGGCGTCGCGCGGCGTGATGACCGGCTGGGGGTCGAAGTCCGGCAGCCAGCCGGCGATGCGCACCTCGAAGCCCGTGGTGTCGAACCGCGTGACGAGCGAGACTCCGCTGCGCCCCTCGCACGCGGCCTTCCAGAAGGCCTCGCGCCCGCGGCCGATGGGGGTCACGCAGCCGAGGCCGGTGATGACGACTCGGCGTTTGGCCATCGGTGTTCGTCCTGCTCCTCGGGTGGCGGCGGCGGGGCCGGCCCGCCGGCCGGGCCGGCCCCACGGAATCTCCGGCACGTCAGGCCGCCGTGCCTTGGTGGTCCACGATGTATTGGACAGCGTCGCCCACGGTCTGAATCTTCTCGGCCTCCTCGTCGGGAATCTGCATGCCGAACTTGTCCTCGAACTCCATGACCAGCTCGACCGTGTCGAGCGAGTCGGCGCCCAGGTCGTTGACGAACGAGGTGGCCGGGTTGACCTGCTCGGGCTTGACGCTGAGTTTCTCACAGATGATCTGGCGGACTTGTTCTTCGACTGCCTTCACGTCGGCCACAGGGCTTCTCCTAAGGTTGGGCGGCCTCCCGCCCGAGGGGCGCCGGACGATCCGGCGCCGGGCTATCCTTCCAGGGGCCATCCGTGCGAATGGCCTTGCTCGCACACGGGAGCGGTTCTCTCGCACGCGACCACCGGCCGGCAACCGACGGTGCCAGGGGCTCTCCTTTCTCCACGGGCCTCGGAGCGGGTTCCTCTGCCTCCCGTTCAGGGTGGTTGGCCTAGATGGCCAGCCCGCCGTCCACGCGCAGGCACACGCCGGTGATGTAGCTGGCCTCGTCGCTGCACAGGAAGCGCACCGCGGCAGCCACGTCCTCAGGCGTGCCCATGCGGGGCTGCGGAATGTTCTTCAGGATGGCCTCGCGCACCTCGTCGGAGAGCTTGGCCGTCATCTCGGTGGCGATGTAGCCGGGCGCGATCGCGTTGACGCGCACGCCGCGCTTGCCGACCTCCTTGGCCAGGGTCTTGGTGAAGGCGATCACGCCGGCTTTCGAGGCCGCATAGTTGGCCTGGCCCGCGTTGCCCATCAGCCCGATGACCGAGGCGATCGAGACGATGCAGCCGCTCCTCTGGCGCAGCGCCATCTGCGGCAGCACGGCGTGGGTGGCCACGTAGGTGCCCGTGAGGTTCGTGCGGATCACGGCGTCCCACTGCTCGAGGCCCATGCGCACGAGCAGGTTGTCGCGGGTGATGCCCGCGTTGTTCACCAGGATGTGCACGCCGCCGAAGGCTTCGACCGTGGCGGCCACGATCTGGTCCATGCGGGCCGCGTCGGCCACGTCGGCCTGGAAGGCGAGCGCGCGCACGCCCAGCTCGCGGAGCTGGGCGGCGGCTGCCTCGGCCGCGGCGCCGTTGTAGTCGGGCACCACCAGGTCGGCGCCCTCCTGGGCCAGGCGCCGGGCGATGGCCAGGCCGATGCCGGCCCCGCCGCCCGTGACGATGGCGGCCTTGCCCGCGAAGGGTTTCTGTGCGCTCACGCGATTCTCCTCCGTCGTGCGGGGCGCCGCCGGGCCGTCAGCCGCCCAGCAGCTCCCGCGCCTTTTCCAGATCGGCTGGCACCTGAATGGTACAGGTCCGCACCGAGTTGTCAATCTTCGCGAGCAGGCCGGTAAGGACCCCGCCCGGCCCCGGCTCGATGAAGGTGGTTACCCCCATGGCAAGCAGGAAGCGCATCGAGTCCTCCCAGAGCACCGGGCTGGTGAGCTGCTGGACGAGCAGGCCCCGGACCTCGGCGGCTGAGACCACGAACTTGGCGGTGACGTTGGCCAGCACGGGCGCGTGGGGCTGCGAAATGGCCACCTCGGCCAGCGCGCGGCTGAGCCGGTCGCTCGCCGGCGCCATGAGGCGCGAGTGGAAGGCCCCGCTCACCTTGAGGCGGATGGCCCGCTCGGCCCCGAAGTTCCGGGCGTTCTTCGCCAGCCACTCCATGGCCGGCAGGCTGCCCGAGATGACGACCTGCCCGGGGCAGTTGAGGTTGGCGATCTCGGCCACGCCGAACTCGTTGGCGCCCTCGAGCGCGTCGTTGAGCCGCTCGCGGTCGATCCCCAGCACGGCCACCATGCCGCCCGGGTTCTCGCGCCCGGCCTCTTCCATGAACTGGCCGCGCTGGTGGACGAGGCGCACGGCGCCCTCGAAGGTGAGCGCGCCGGCGTAGACGAGGGCGGTGTACTCGCCCAGGCTCAGGCCGGCGCTGGGCGCGTGCGCGGGCAGGGCGCAGCGCGGCCGGGCCGCCTCGAGGGCGGCCACGCTCGCCGTGAGAATCGCCGGCTGGCACATCGAGGTGCGGTTGAGTTCCTCGGCCGGCCCCTCGAAGCAGAGGCGGGCCAGGTCGAAGCCCAGCGCGGCGTTCGCGCGCTCGAAGATGCTGCGGGCCTCCGGGAACGCCTCGGCCAGCTCGCGGCCCATGCCCACACGCTGCGCCCCCTGGCCCGGAAACAACAGTGCGGTGCGGCTCTCAGCGGCCAATCGTTGCCCTTTCGCAAGCTACCATCGCAGGACGGCCCCAGACCAGCTCAGCCCGGCCCCAAAGGTCACCAGCACCACCAGGTCGCCGCGCCGCAGGCGGCCCTGCTCGTGCGCTTCGTGCAGGGCGATGGGCACGGTGGCGGCCCCGGTGTTGCCATAGCGTTCGATGTTCACGAAGAACCGCTCCATCGGAATCCCCAGCCGCTCGCTCGAGGCCTGGATGATCCGCAGGTTCATCTGGTGCGGCACCAGCAGCGCCACGTCGCCGGCGGCTGCGCCGCAGGCCTGGATGCACTGCTGGACGACCTCGACGACCTTGCGCACGGCGAGCTGGAAGACCTCGCGGCCGCGCAGCTTGATGTAGTGGAGGCGCTGGTCCACCGACTCGTGGCTGGCCGGGTTACGCGAGCCGCCGCCGGGCAGGGTCATCGAGCCGCTGTTGGCCCCGTCCGCGCCCATTGTGGTGTAGAGCACCTCGCCGCGCGCGCCGGGCTGGGCGGCCGACACCACGGTGGCCCCCGCCCCGTCGCCGAAGAGGATGCAGCTCGTGCGGTCCTGGTAGTCGGTGAACTTCGAGAGCACTTCGCTGGCCACGACGAGCACGTGGCGCGCCTGCCCCGCCGTCACCAGGGCCCGCGCGACGCTCAGGGCGTACACGTAGCCCGAGCAGGCGGCCAGGAGGTCGAAGGCCGCGCACGGCCCCGCGCCCAGCGCGCCCTGGAGGAAGCAGGCCGTCGAGGGGAACAGCATGTCAGGCGTCATCGAGGCCACGATGATCGCGCTCAGGTCGCCGGGCGCCAAGCCGGCCTCGGCCAGGGCCTGGCGCGACGCGGGGAGGGCCAGGTCCGACGCGGCCAGGCCGGGCGCCGCGATGCGCCGCTCGCGAATCCCCGTGCGCGTGGCGATCCACTCGTCGGTCGTCTCCACGATCTCCTCGAAGTCGTGGTTGGTCATCACCTTCTCGGGCAGGTGCATGCCACAGCCGGTGATGGCCGCTCGGGGACATTCGCCCATGCGCGGGGTTCCTCGTTGTTGCTAGCTGGCGCGCCGCACCCGCAGGTCGGCGACGATGTGCTGGTTGACCTTGTGCGCGGCGGCCTCGGCGGCGACGCGGATGGCCACGGCGATGGCGCGGCGGTCCGAGCCGCCGTGGCAGATCATCACCGTGCCGTCCACGCCCAGCAGGGGGGCGCCGCCGAACTCCGCATAGTCCACCTTCGCCGCGAGCTCGATCATGGCGTACTTGCACAGCATGGCCCCGATGCGCCGCCGCAGCGTGCGCTGGATGCCCTCTTTCATCATGCTCATGATCGTCTCGGCCAGGCCCTCGCTCACCTTGAGCAGCACGTTGCCCACGAAGCCCTCGCACACCACCACGTCGGCCCCGCCCGAGAAAATGTCGCGGCCCTCCATGTTGCCGATGAAGTGGAGGCTCGAGGCCTCGAGCAGGGTCTGCGCCTGCTTGACCAGGCGGTTGCCCTTGATCGACTCCTCGCCGATGTTCAGCAGGGCCACGCGGGGCCGCTTCTTGCCGAACACATGCGTCGCGTAGGCCGAGGCCATCACCCCGTAGTGGTACAGGTGTTCCGGAGAACAGTTCACGTTGGCCCCGCAATCAATCACCAGCGTGCGGTCGCCGTTGCGGGTGGGCAGGGCCACGGCGATGCCGGGGCGCCGGACGCCCTCGAGCAGCCCCAGCTTCAGCGAGGCCAGGGCCACCACGGCGCCGGTGTTCCCGGCCGACACCACGGCGTCCACCTCGCCGTTGTCGGCCATTTCGATGCAGCGGGCGATCGAGGAGTCGGGCTTCCGGCGGATGGCCTCCACCGGCGCCTCGTCCATCCCCACTGCTTGTGGAGCGTGCCGTACGCTGACCCCGTGGGGCAGGCCCCGGTGCCGGGCCGCCACGGCGGCGATCCGGGCCTCGTCGCCCACGAGCACGATCTCGTGGCCCTTCAGCTCGGGGGCGGCCTGGATGGCGCCCTCGACCTCCACGTCGGGAGCGGAATCGCCCCCCATCGCGTCCAGAGCGATCCGCATGCCTTAGGCTTCCTTGGCTTTCACGACTTCACGGCCCGCATAGAAGCCGCAGTTGTGGCACACACGGTGCGGCAGCTTGGGCGTGTGGCAGTTGCGGCAGGGCACCAACTGGGGCGCGCGAACGGCATCGTGTGCGCGACGCGTGCGGCCCCGGGTGCGGGAATGCCGGCGTTTGGGGTTGGGCATCTAGGGTAGACCTCCGTGTGTAAACCAGCCCTCCGGTGTTCCATGGGACAAGCCAGGATTTTACGGAAAACGCCTGCGCGAGTCAACTCAAGATTGTCAGAGGTCAGTGATGCCTATGTGTCGTATACCGTTGGATAGTACCGCGGACAGGGCGGATGTCCCTCGGTCAGGGGAGGCGGACCCGCAGCCGCCCGCCCTGGACCTCCAGGTTGCCCTGGAGCTGCCGGGGCGCCACATTCCAGCCGCCGAGCGTGAGGGAAAGAGTCGTCGGCTGGCCTGCGCCCGCCGCGTGAGCAGGGCCCAGGCTCTCGATGCGAATCACGCGGCTCTCGCCCGGCAGCAGGGCCAGGAAGTTGTCGGAGTACGTGAGGTCGGCCGCGCCGTGCCCCGCCGCCTGGAGGCTCACAAGGAACGCAAGGGCGGGCGACACGTTGCGGACCTCCGCCGCCGCGGCGTCGCCGTCCTGCCTCAGGCGGGCGTCGAGCGTGGCGGGCTCCAGGCGGTCGAGGGCCTGGAACGGGGTCGGCCCGGCGGAGGCGATCAGGCGGACGAGCTCGCCGTGAGGCCGGCGCGCGAGGTAGCCGAGCAGCCCCGCGGTGAAGCGTGCGATATCGCTCCAGGCGGCCAGCTCGCTGTCCAGCCGCGCCCCGAGTACCAGCACCCGTCCCTGGCCGTGGCGCCCCTCGATGACCAGCGGGCGCCGGCCCTCGAGTTCCACGAGCACGTCGGCCTCGGGCAGTGGCTCGAGCGCCTCGCGCGGCGACACGGCCGGGCAGAGAGCGAACGCCAGGCGGGCGACCGCGGGATGGTCGGGCATCGCGGCCATGGGTACGCTCGCGGGACCTGCCGCCCCGGCGGCGCAGCGGACGGGCAGCGCCGACGCCAAGGCGGAGTCGAACAGCGCGCGGTCCGTTCCCTCGACGAGCAGGCCGCAGCCCTTCGACACGGCGGCGGCCACGGCCCTCAGGTCGTCGTCCGTGAACTCGGCGAACACCGTGGCGGTGTTCACCACGATGGCGTCGTAGCCGCTGAAATCGAGACGCGGCCTCTCGGCGGGGTCGGGCCCGGGCGCCGTCGAGGGCTCGCTGGCGGGCGCGTGCTGCGGCCGCTGGGCCGCGATGCCCGTGGCGGCGAGGAAAGCCTCGTCGGCCAGCAGCCCGGGCGGCCGCGCCCCGAACCAGGCCACGCGCAGCCCCCGCCCAGCGGCTTCGCCCTTCGGCGGCGTGACGCCGATCCAATAGAGGTTCGAGGCGAGTGTCTGGCCGCTCGCATCGGTGAGGCCCAGGTGCAGGAAGCACACGTCGCCGGCCAGAGCCCAGCCCGCGCTCCAGTCGAAGACGAGCGGGCGCGCGACGACGGCCTGCTCGGCGTCGAAGCGGCACTCGCGCAGGAACAGGCGGCGCATCGAGCGGTCGAACACGGTGGCCACGGCTCGGACGTTGCGCAGCGGCGAGGGGCGGCTCTCGACACAGACCTCGACGTGCAGGCTGGCGCCCGCGGCTACGCACGGCGGCTGGTCGGACCCGAAATCGGCGAAGATACTCACGTCGGCGAGCGCGCGCCGCAGGAAAAAGCCGGCCGGCTTCGGCGTCCCCGCGGCATCCACGAGTGCGGGGGAGGCGGCGGGCGCCGGCTCGTCGAGCTGCCAGAAGACCTCGGCCGCGGGCGCAAGGCGATGGCGCTCGGCGGCGGCGCGCACAGCAGCGGCCTGGGCGGCCTGGGCCTTGAGGATGTGCTGGCGGGCCGATTGCGAGGGGCCGTAGGGCGCGGCGCCGCGGGCCGACGCGATGGCCCACGTCTCGCCGCTCGGCCAGCCGGGGTCCCCTCGCTCGTCCAGGCAGAGGGCCGAGGGCGAGGCGAGGCCCGGCACGTGGCGCAGGCTGGCGCCCAGCCAGTGGGTGCGGCCAGCGGCGTCGGGGCGGGTCGTCCAGAGCGCGGCGGGGCCCGTCCTCGGGCTGTCGCCGACGAGGCGGCGCGTGGGGTCGAGCCGCTGGCAGAGGGCCGCGGTGTCGGCCGTCAGGCGCGGGTCGGGCGTCCCGCCCGGTGCGCCGCCCACGCACCACGCGACGAGCGACGGATGCGACCGAATGCGGCGCACGGCGGCAGCGGCGTTGGCCAGGTACTCGTCGGCGCTGACGCCGTGGCCGTCGCCGGCGAGGGGAAGCTCCTGGAGGACCAGGAACCCCTCGCGGTCGCACAGGCTGTAGAACAGGTCGGTCTCGGCCAGGCCGCCGCCCGCGACGCGCAGGGTGTTGAAGCCGCACTCGCGGGCGCGGGCGAGCAGGCGCTCGTAGCGGGCCGCGTCGAGCCGCAATACCGCGTCGGCCGGCAACCACATCGCGCCGAGAATGTCCACCCCCTGGCCGTTCACGCGCAGGCGGGCGATGCCATCATAGGGGGCAAGTTCAATCGAGCGGATGCCGAACGTGAGCGCTGTCTCGTCTGATACGGCGCCGCCGTCGAGCCTCACGCTCGCGGTGAGATGATAGAGCGATTGTTCACCCAGGCCGCGCGGCCACCAGAGCTTCGGCCTCGGCAGCACGACCTCGACCTCGACGCGACACGCCTTGTTCCCCTCCACCGTCGCCTTCTGCTCAAACGCGACCGTGGGCGGGGTGTCCCCGTCCCGTGGCTCGCGGCGTGGGGACACGCCGCCCACGAGCACGACTTCCAGCTTCTCACTCACGAGGCTCACGATCTCGGTGCTCACGCGCAGGCGCGCCGCGGCGTCGGTCAACTCAACGGTCTCGATGGCGAGGTCGCGCAGCAGGCACGGCCCGGCGCTGCGGAGGCGCGCGGGCTGCCACAGGCCAAGCGGCGGCGTGCCGTGGTCGGCCAGCGCCTGCGCGGTGACGAGCCGGCGGGCTGGCGCAGAGCGGAACGGCTCGCCGCCCTTGACGAAGTCGGCGGGCGAGCCGACGACTCGCACGGCCACTGTGTTGCGTTCGCCCAGCTTCGCGCCGAGCGTGGCGTCGAAGCGGCCTGGGACGAACGGCCCGGTGGAGCGGCCGACCCAGCGGCCGTTGAGCCAGGCGTCGGCCTGATAGGCGGCGCCGTCGAGTTCCAGCCAGATGGAGCGCCCCGCCCAGTTGCGCGGGATATCGAGTTCGCGCCAGTACCACCACTCGGTGTCGGCCACGTCGCGCAGCATCGCCTCATCCCGTGGCCCCACGCCTAGAGCCGAGTAGACGGAGCCTGGGACCGGCGCCGCGATGGCCTCGGCCTGCGCCGCGGGGCTTACGCGGTGGGCTTCGCGGCCGATGCCCGCGCCCACGGGGAAGCCAGCCAGGCGCCACACGCCATCGAGCGGCAGGTTCTCGACGAGCTGCTCGGCCCTGTCGGCCTTCGGGCGCACGGCCATGCGGTTGTGCAGCGGCTCGCCCACGCGCGCGATGGCCCAGTCGGCGGGGCCGCTGAGCCAACGCGGGCCACTGCGGCGGTGCATTTTGAGCTCCAGGTGCCGGACGCCAGGGATGGGCACGTAGAGGTGCCGCGGTTCGCTGTTCCACTTCATGCGCCCGGTCTGGAAGAGCATGCGGCCGTCGCCCACGACCATGAACTCGAACGACTCGGCCTCGTCGCGGGCCTTCGAGACGGCGGCCTCGCCCTCGAGGTCTGAGCCGACCACGGCTTCGAAGATCGAGAACCGGCCGTCGAGGTTGAAGCCGATCTCGCAGTTGGGGTGGATGCCCAGGCCGCGCTCGAACGTGCGGCCGCCCAGCGTGAGCGGGAAGGCGTTGAAGCTGCGGTCGCGCGCCACGCAGCCCTTCTCGGGCCGCGTGTAGGCGGGCTCGAGGTCGCTGAGGAACAGCTCGCCCACGCCCTCGGGCGGCGTGCGGTACTCGGGCGTGCGGCGCGGCGGGCGGGCGCGGCGCAGCTTCTCATCGCCGGTCACGTACCAGTCGGTGTTCAGCCGCCAGTCGTTGTCGAAGTAGCCGATGGCCAGGGCCGTCTCGGGGCTGTAGGTGAGGTTGTCGAAGACCTCGAAGTCGGCCCAGTGGAAGCCGTCGAGGATGCCCCAGTCGAACCAGTTGCCGAAGCGGCCGATGATCTCGAAGACCCCGCGCCACGTGGTGCCGGTGAAGAGGACGGCGTAGCGCTGGGGGTTCAGAGGATTGGGGTAAACGAGCTTGAGGCCCAGGTCGTCGCCCTCGTAGCGCTTGTCGCCGAAGACGATGCTCTTGCCCTCGACGCGGATGGGCAGCTTGGGCATCACGCGGGGGATGAGGCTGTTGGTGGCCGGGTCGCCGACGAGGATGAGGCTGCACCGCGCGATGTCGTCGTCGGTCACCTCGCGGTCGGGCTTGATGCGGCACTTGCCGCGCGCCCAGCGGTTCCAGAAGTCGGCGAGCAGGCGGGCCTCGTCGGCGGCCACGCGCTTGGCCCGCTCATCGTCGCCGCTGGAGCCGAAGACGATGAGGAAGCTGGTCATGAAGGCGTGCTCGACGGGGCCTTCGAGCGCGGCCGTCTTGTGCAGGCCCTCGAGCTCCTTCGAGGGTGCCCACTTGCCGCCCTGCTTGCGCAGGCGCAGCCAGCCGCCGTCGGGGACCTTGCCACGGTACTGCTCGGCGCCGTCCACGCGCACGCGGATCGGCTGGGCGGGGTCGAAGAGCGGGGCGCCGAGGTGGAGCGAGAACTCCTCGAGGTTGTCGGTGTTCACGCTCACGGAGGACTTGTCGAGCGCCTCGGCTTCGATGCGGGCGAAGGCGAAGGCCCGTTCGAAGCGGTGGAGGCGCACCCAGTAGGCGCCGGGGTGGCGTCGCCAGGCGGTCTTGAAGATGACGCGCTTGGGCCAAGGGTTGCGCTTCTGCTCGCGGAGCCACTTGAGCATCTCCGAGACCTTGTCACCTGGCACGCCGTGGCCGGCGCCGGGGATTTCGACGTAGTTGCACGGTGCCCCCGCCTTGAGGAGTTCGGCGGCCATCGAGCGGCTGTGGTCGCAGGGCACCACGTTGTCCTTGTCGCCGTGGAGGGGCATCGAGGGCAGGTTGAGCAGGTTTTCGGCGAAGAAGGCGGGGCTTTCGGTTGCCTCGACCCAGGCCTTCTTGGGGCTCATCCAGGTGGGTTCGCGTTCGCCCCAGCCCCACAGGCGTTCCCACACACGGTGGTCGGCGTTGCCGCACACGGGGCCGAGGGCGGCGAAGCGGTCGGGGAAGTGCACGCCCACCTGCCACGAGCCCGAGCCGCCCATCGAGAAGCCGTACAAGACAACGCGGTCGGGGTCTATGCTCAAGCGCGCCTGGACATCCTCGACCACGCGCACCACATCCAGTTCGCCCCAGAGCTTGTAATCGGTGTTTCCGCGGCCGTCGGGCGCAGCGACCACGAAGTCCTCAAGCTCCTTGGGTGGCCCGCCGATGCGGTAGTTGCCGCCGAGGCCGTGGAGCTGGACCGCCAGCGGCCACTTGCGGTCGGGCGAGTAGTCCTTGGGCAGCCAGAGCGAGTAGGGCTGGTCCGTGTCGTCGAGGTCGCAGCGGTAGTACCAGGTGGCGACCTTGCCGCGCTCGAGGGGCTGTCCTGCAAGACAGGGGCAGGCGGCGAGGAGGAGCGTCAGGATGATCTGGAAGCCGTGATTCGTAACCCGAAATCCATCACTGGAAGAGAGCCAAGAGGCGAGACGCCTTCGCGGGCGGCCCACCGACCAGCTCTCTCCTGCTCTTCGCCAGTCACGCATCACGAATCACGCATTACGGGTTTCGGGTTCGGGTCAAAGTCGCCGCAAAGACGTGCATGTTCCGCTCCCTGGGGAGCGTGATGGCCATGAGCTTGCGCCGGGGGTCGAGGGGGACGCGCCAGGCGACGAGGCCGCACTCGCGGGCCTCCTCTTTGCCATCGGCCGTGTGGATGGCCGGGAGGCGAAGCACGTCAATCTCGCCCGCCGCGGGCTTCGAGAGCCAGTCGGCCAGGCGCAACTCGCCCTGGGCCTGGCCGTCCTCATAGTCAATGGTCAAGAGGGCCGTGCGGGCGCCGTCGTGACAGGCGCCGAGGAACCAGACGGCATCGAACGCCTCGTAGGGCTTGGCGAGCTGGAGCCGCTGGCCGTCGCACAGGACGTTGTTGCGCAGGCGGTCGTCTTTGTCGGGGAAGCGGAAGGTGACGGCCGGGTGGCCAGGGACCTCGATGAGTGCGTCCTTCTTGGGCAACAGGTCGGCGATGAGGCTGCTGCCCTCGCGGCGGCTGGGGAAGTCGAAGTTGCCCTCGGTGGGGTTGGCTCGCCACGAGAGGCCGTCGTTGTTGAAGTGGCCGGCGAGGGCGTCGAGGTGAACGCACTCGACATCGCGCACTGTGGACGGCGTGGCCTCGCGCCGCGTGTCGGGGGACGGGGGTGCCCCGCCGACAAGGGGTCCATCGAGTGGCTGCACCTTCAGCTCAGCCTTGCCGTCCTTCTTCTCCAGCGAGAGTCTGGCCCGATGGCGGGCGAGGACGCGGCCGGCGGCGCTCTGAAGCTCGGCGACGAACTCGATGTCGCCGGGTTTGTCGGTGCGCCATTCGACCTCGCCGCGGCCGGGCGGGGCGCCGCCGTCCACGGCCCGGGGTTGTTCCGGGCTCAGGGGCACGATGCCCGAGGCACCTTGGATTGTGGGCGGCGTGTCCCCCCGCCGAGGGTCTTCGCGGGACGGGGACGGCCCACCCACAATCGCCGCCCGCCACGCAATGCGATGGCCAGCCAGCGAGTAGCACGGGAGGCGCTGGGCGACGGGCGAGGCGAGCTGGACTTCGAAGCGGCTCTTGAGGACAAAGGTCTCCCCGTCCATCCGCGCCTCGTGGCGCGGCTCCTTGAGGGCGAAGGGGCCGAGACGCCTCTCGGCCAGGGCGAACTGGGCCTCGTCGGCGTCCAACTCGAACGCGAGCGCCGCGACGGTCGAGCGGCGCTCGGCTTCGCGGCCGCGATGGGCGAGCGAGGCGTCGAGCCGCCCGAGGTCGCCGGCCTCGGTCACGCGGTCGAACAGAAGGAGAACCCTGCCGGCGGCGTTCCGCACGAGGTCGTCGAGCCGGCGGCCGTAGCCATCGTCGTCCTCGCGGCCAGCCTTGGTGACGAAGCTGGCGAGGAGGAAGTCAAAGCCTGCCGCATCGGCGGCCAGGTCGGGCGCGGGACAGCCGATGGGCAGCCGCGGCGTCAGTTCGCGCAGGCGGTCGCGAGTGGCGGGAGCCGTCTTGAAGTCGCCCCGCACCGCCCAGCCCCACACGCAGGGGTGGCGTAGGGCCTCGGAGGCCAGGGCGGCCAGCGTCTCCTGCGCGCCCGGCGCCTCGGGCGCGAGGGCCGGTGCATCGAGGAACGCGACAATGCCCTCCCCGTCGCAGAAGTCCAACAGTTCATCCAGGGCCGGACCTCCCGCGGGCTTGGGACCTGCGGGAGGTCGGGGCGTATCCAGCCTTTGCGCCAGCGCGCTTGCCTGGCCGGGCTGGGTGCACAGGGGTGTGGCGCCGCGGACGCTGCGCGCGATAGCCGCGAGGCGGAAACCCTCACGGTTCAGGAGCCAGCGGCCGGCGGCGGCCTCGACGGAACGCAGGCCGACGCGGCGGACGACCTGACGGACGGGCTGGCCGTCGCGCGTCTGGAGCGTGGCCGTCAGGCGGTAGAGGAAGGGATCATCGGGTCGCCACAGGCGGCTGGGCTGCGGCTCGAACGCGTGGGCCACACTGACCGACTGGCCGGGGTCGAGCCGCACGTCGCTGCCGCGCCGCCACACGGGGCGGGGGTTGGCGGCTGGGTCATCGGGCTCGAAGGCGAGTTCGACCCTGCCCTCGAAGCGTTCGCGGCTGTGATTCGCCGCCTCGAGGGTCACATCCACCACCCCTCCCGAGGTGAGGCATGACACGTAAGCATCCATCCTGCCCACTGTTACAGCACTGGAAGCCTCGAGCCAGCAGGCCTCGAGGCCGGGGCGCTCGGGCTCGCCGGGCGCGGCAATAGCCACCAGCGCCGTGTTGCGGGCGCCGGGGCGTACGGCTCTGGCCGCGTCGAGCCGCACGTCGAGCGCGCTGGGGGCTCGTGCGCCCAGCGGCTGCCCATTGAGCCACACCCACACCGTGCCACCCGACGGGCGGAGCACCAGGCTCACCCGGTAGCCTGCCCAGGCCGCGGGCACCGCGAAGCTCGCCTGGTAGAGGCCGCACGGCTCGGCCTCCTGCCTGTGCGGCAGCGCGACGCTCCGCCACTCGGAGGGCACGTGGTCAATCGAGGGTGGAGCCTCCGCCGGCGCGTACTCCCAGCCAGAGCGCACCGCGAGAACGTGGGTGGCGTCGGGAGGGACGTCGGCCGCCGCACACACGGTTGCCGCAAGCCATGCCAACAGTCGAAGCGCTCGCGTGGGCATCCCGCCTCCGTCGCGCGTGCGTCGCCTCAGGGTCGCCGGCCAGTCACGCGCGTGATTCTAGCAGACCCGCACGCCCCGATCAAGGAGGCAGGGCTGGGGGAGTGGGCTGGGAGTGCAGGGAGACCGTCGCTGCCCCAGACGCGCCGGAGGCCGCCTCGTGCATAATAGAGGTGTACAGCTCTAGTGACGGAGACCTCTGGCCAGAGAAAGCCTTTCGGCAACAGGAGCCAGTCTCCATGGCCGCACGCGCAGGGGAAGTCGGTGCTTGATCGTGCCCAGCCTGCGCGATACAATACGCTGGACGCAGGGGAACAGGGCTGGGGGGACACAGGGAGCGGGACAGGGCAAGAGGAGCAGGCACGTGGTTCGTTACCGCATGGTGATATACTATGAGGACAAGGCCACGAACACGCGGGTGGCCCAGAACATCATCGCCATCGCGCACGACGACCGCTCGGCGATCGAGCTGGTGAAGAGCCAGATCAGCCCTGAGGCGGTCGGCGGTCGGCTGGCGGCCATCCACGTGGCCGAGAAGGCCCCTGTCTCGACGGGTATTGTCTACCGCGGCGACCCCTACATCCCCTTCCGCTGGCCGACCAGCGAGGCTACGTCGAGGTCGAACGAGTAGGCGTCGCCGTGCGGCCGTCGCGTTCCGGTTACAGGGAGGCATGGCTTCTGTGCCCCTCACCCCTTGCGGGTGAGCGGAAGTGGGCGTACTGTTCAGGTGGGCCGAGGCGCCGATGCTCGCTGGAGATGCCATGCTGCGCTACAAGATGACGGCCTTCTACGAGGATAAGACCAACGCCACCCGCGTCGCCCAGTCCGTGGTCGTGATCGGCCCGGACGTGCAGGCCGCGGTCAATGCGGTCAAGGAGACCCTCGCCCCTCGCGCCCAGGGCGGCCACATTGTGGCGGTCGAGGTGAAGGAACAGCACAAGATCGAAACCGGCGTGGTGTTTGTGGGCGAGCCGTACATTCCGCTGCACTGGCCGCTCACGAACCGCAAGCGGCGCGCCGCCGTGCACGATGCGCCCCACGCCGCCGCCGAACCGCCGGCAGAGCCTGTCGAGGAACTCCCCACCGAGGAGTTTGCCACCGCATCCCCCCCGCCCGACGAAGAGTCGTACGACAGCATCTGATGCCGGCCCTCTCCCTGGACGCCCGCCACGGGCGGAAGCCCGCACGGCGAACACCGCCGGCCGCGGGAACCTCCCGCGGGTTGCGAACCGCGGGAGGTCGAGGATGCGGAAACCCGCGCCACGAACGCCTCCGCCGTCTGAGACGCGTGCCCGAGGCCCCCGCGTCATTCGGCTGAAGTGTTGCCAGCCGGGCTTGACATGCCCTGGCCTTCGGCTACAGTGGTGCCGTGGGAGGCGAGCCCCGTGCCAGGAGACCACATGTTCCCGTCCATCTTCACCGACGAGCTGGGTCTGGACTTCGCCGATACGCTGCCGATTCTCAAGGCGTGGGGCCTCGGGCACTGCGACCTGCGCGGCCGCGTGTTCCGCAAGGCCTTCGAGGACCTGACGCCCGACGAGCTGGCCGAGGTGAAGAAGCTCCTCGACCGCCATGGGATGAAGATCGGCTGCCTCCAGTCGTCGCTGGCCAAGGTGCACCTGCCCGAGGGCGAGCGCCTGAGGGCCGAGGCGGCGAAGCTCGAGGGCATCGTCCGCGCCGCCGACGTGCTCGGCTGCCGACTCGTGCGCTCCTTCTTCTACTGGCAGCCGCCGCGCGAGTTGGAGGGCCAGCTCGCCGTCCGGCCCGACGAGCTTCAGAAGGCCCTCGACCGCTTCGCCCCCCTGGCCGACCGTGCGCGCCAGGCCGGCCTCGTGCTCGGCTTCGAGAACTGCGGCACCACGCCCGACGAGTGCTTCGCCGTGCTCGATGCCCTCGGGGTGCCGGCCTGGGGCTTCGCCTGGGATGTGCACTCGAGCTGGCACTGCGACGAGCGCCGCCGCGACCAGGGCGCCTTTCTCATCCGCATGGCCCAGCGCGCCCGCCTCATCCACGTCAAGGCCCACGGAGCCGTGGCCGGCCTCGGCGAGCCGATCCCCTACGACAAAGTGCTTCAGACCGCCGACAACGCCGGCCTCCGCGGCCCCGTGAGCGCGGAGACCCACAACCCCGACCGCGGCGTGTCGCACGAGGAGATGTCGCGCCGCGTGGTCGAGGCCATTCAGAGGGCCTGGCCCACCGCCGCGCCCGGCGGCCTCTTCGACACGGGCCGGCGCACCGCCGCCGTCGTCCGCCCGTGGGCCAGCGACCCGGTGCGCTTCGTGGTCGTCGGCCTCGGCATGGGCCACAGCCGCTCGAAGATGATCCAGGAGACGCCCGGCGCCGCGCTTCTCGGCGTGTGCGACAAGGTCGAGGAGCGCGCCCGGCGCACCGCCGCCGAATGCCAGGTGCCCTATGAGACCGACGTGCGCCGCTGGCTCGACAACAGGGACGTCGAGGCCGTCTTCGTCCTCACAGAGACGGGCAATCACGCCGCCGTGGCCCTTCAGGCCCTGGAGGCGGGCAAGCACGTGCTCGTCACCAAGCCCATGGAGGCCAGCCTCGCCGCCTGCGACGCGATGATCCGCCTGGCCGAGAAGAAGGGCCTCGCGCTGGCCGTGGACTTCAGCCGCCGCGTGGAGCCCGGCCCGCTCTCGCTCCGGGCGGCGGTGGCCAGCGGCTGCCTCGGCCGCCTGCTCGGAGCCGACGCCTCGCTCAAGATCCTCCGCACGATGGACTACTTCCGCTCCAACGGCGGCTGGCGCGGCACCCGCCGCTGGGACGGCGGCGGCGTGCTCTCGAACCAGAACATCCACCACCTCGACGAGCTGGCCTTCATCCTCGGCGTGCCGCAGAAGGTCCGCTGCAACATCTGGACCCAGGACCACGACATCGAGGCCGAGGACCTGGGCGTGGCCACCTGGCTCTATGCCAACGGCCTCGTGCTCACGCTCTACGCCACATCGTCCTATCCGCACTCCACCTGGTACTTCCGCTTCGAGCTGCACGGCACGCAGGGGGCCGTCATTCAGGCGGCGGGCGGCCCCTTCGACCGCCCGATGGAGCGCTGGTTCCTCGACAACGCCTGGGGCGACAAGCCCCCCGCCCGCGCCGAGAGCGAATGGCTGAACAACGTGGACAACTTCGCCGCCCACCTGCGCGCGGGCGCGAAGCTCACCAGCGACGGCCGCGAAGGCCGCCGCTCCCAGGCCATCCTCGACGCCATGTACCGCTCGGCCCTCGAAGCCGACGGCGGCTGGGTCGAGGTGAGGCCAGAGCTGGACTGAGGAGGACGAGCGGGGAGGAAACCCCTCTTGAAAGAGGCGTTTCCTCCCCAGCCCCTTCCTTCCCGAGAACTTCTCCCCTGGTCGGCAGCGGGCCGCCCGCTGCCGACCAGGGCAAGAGTCCTTGAGGAGGGGTGCGGGGAGGAACTGCCTTGCAAGAAGTTCCTCCCCGCCCTCTGTGCCTGCGATCCTGACTCGTAACCACGTGGGACGGAGGAGACGACCATGCAGGAGAAGGTGCAGTACGAGCGGCTGCTTCCCCACGAGTTCGAGGCGCGCATCACCGCCTGCCCCGTGGTCTACGTGCCCGTCGGGTCGCTGGAGTGGCACGGCGAGCACATGGCCCTGGGCAACGATTCGCTGAAGATGCACGCCCTGTGCTGCGAGGCGGCGCGCGTGGGCGGCGGCATCGTCTATCCGCCCATCTACTACAACATCCCCGGCGTGTGCAGCGCCGACCCCGCCCGCTACCGGCACGACTGCACGTTCATCGGCGAGCCGGCCGTGCAGCGCACGCTCCTTCACGCCACGCTCCACGCCCTGGAGCGCACGGGCTTCCAGGTGGCCATCCTCACCACGGGCCACACGCCCGGCGAACAGATTCAGATGATGCGCGACGTGGCCGCCGCCTACGACGGCGCGATGAAGGTCCACGGCACCTGCGACATGGACTTCGGCAAGGAGATCAATTTCACCAGCGACCACGCGGCGATGTGGGAGACCTCGCTCCTGTGGCACTTTGAGCCCGGCCTGGTGGACCTCACGCAGCTCAGCCGCGACCTCGCCGTGAAGCCGTTCAACGTGTACGGCAAGGACCCGCGTGTCGAGGCATCGCCCGGCCTGGGCGCCCGGGCCGCCGCCGTCATCGCCCGCGACATGGCCGCCCTCGCCGCACGATTGCTCCAGGGAGCCTGAAAGGACGTGGGAGTTCGTAGTGCGGGCTTCAGCCCGCTCTGCTCGGATACGGCCTGAAGGCCGCACTGCGAACGGGAAGGGAGCGCGATGAGCAGCACCACCAACCGCCGCGAGTTCCTCGAGGAATCGGCCGCCGCGGCCGCGGGGGTCGCCCTGGCTGGCGCCGCCCTCGCCCCCGCCGTGCTCGAAGCGGCCCAGCCCGAGCCCACGAAGGCCCCCCGCCGGCCCAATATCATCCTGTTCCTCGTGGACGACATGGGCTGGCAGGATACGAGCGTGCCCTTCCACACGGCTCGCACGCCGCTCAACGACCGGTACCGCACGCCCGCCATGGAGCGCCTCGCCGCCACGGGCGTCAAGTTCACCCAGGCCTACGCCTGCTGCGTCTGCTCGCCCACCCGCGTGAGCCTGATGTGCGGCCTCAACGCCGCCCGCCACCGCGTGACGAACTGGACGCTCCACCACAAGAAAGGCCCGGACGCCCCGCACCCGACCCTCGACTTCCCCGCCTGGAACACCGGCGGCCTGTGCATGACGCCGGGCGTCGAGCGCACCGTCCACGCCGTCACCTTCCCCGCGCTCCTGCGCGAGGCGGGCTACCGCACGATCCACGTGGGCAAGGCTCACCTGGGCGCCGTGGGCACGCCCGGCGCGGACCCGCGCCACCTGGGCTTCGACGTCAACATCGCCGGCCACGCCGCCGGCGGGCCCGGCTCCTACCTCGGCACCCAGAACTTCTCCGCCGCCTGGCGCGGCGGCGACCGCGTGTGGGACGTGCCCGGCCTCGAGGCCTACCACGGCCAGGACATCTTCCTCACCGAGGCGTTGACGCGGGAGGCCCTCAAGCAGCTCGACCAGGCCGCCAATGCCGGCGCCCCGTTCTTCCTTTACATGTCGCACTATGCCGTGCACGTGCCGTTCGCGCCCGACGCGCGCTTCATCCAGCGCTACCGCGACGCCGGGCTCGACGAAACCGAGGCCATGTACGCCGCCCTCGTCGAGGGCATGGACAAGAGCCTGGGCGACCTCCTGGCCTGGCTCGACCGCACGGGCCTCGCGGCCGGCACCGCCGTGCTCTTCATGTCGGACAACGGCGGCCTCTCGGCCCACGGCCGCGGCGGGCCGCCCCACACCCACAACGCCCCGCTCTCCAGCGGCAAAGGCTCGGCCCACGAGGGCGGCATCCGCGAGCCCATGATCGTCCGCTGGCCGGGCGTCACCCTGCCCGGCACCGTCTGCGACCGCCGCGTGATCATCGAGGACTTCTTCCCCACGATTCTCGACATGGCCGGCGTCACCGGCTGGCAGGACAAGGTGGGGATAGACGGCGCCAGCTTCGCCCCATTGCTTCGCCAGGGCGGCACCCGCGAAGACCGCCCCTTCTTCTGGCACTACCCCAACCACTGGGGGCCGACCGGTCCGGGCATCGGGCCCCACAGCGCCGTGCGCAAGGGCGACTGGAAGCTCATCTACTACCACGCCGACCGGCGGTTCGAGCTGTTCAACGTCGCCGCCGACATCGGCGAGACCACCAACCTGGCCGACGACCAGCCCGAGCGCCTGGCTGCCATGGCTGCCGAGCTCACCGCCTACCTCGCTTCCGTCTCCGCCCAGATGCCCACCGACAAGCGCACCGGCAAACCCGTCCCCCTGCCCACCCTCTGACCCCAATGGCGTGAAGATGGGCACCGCCGCCTGAAGGCGGGACGCCGAACGTCCGGGAGAGGCGTCCCCATGCGGAGCGTAGGGACGAGAAGAGGGACGGGAAGAGGCGGGGCCCCATACTGTATCAACTGTGTGGGGGAGAGTGAGCAAGTATGGACAAATGGGCGAGAACGGGCGATTCGAGAGGCTCCGGCCATACCGGTTCAGGCCGGAAGATGAGCAAGTATGGACGGATGGGCGAGAATAGGCGATTCAAAGGGCTCCGGTCGCGCCGGGCCGGTCCGCGGGATGAGCCGGTATGAGGGGAGCCGCCGCGGGCATGAGCGTGAGGGGGAAACCAAAGGATCCCCTGCGTGCGGAAGAGGGCTCATTTCTTGCCGAGGAGAGCCTTGAGCTTGCCAAGAAGGCCCTCGGGCTTGGCCTTGGCCGCCTCGGCCTGGGCCTCGGGGGTCTCTTTGACCTCCACGTAGCCGAAGGTGAAGTCGGCAACGGCCTTGATGCCCTCGACGCGCGGGTCGTCGGTGAAATCCTTGAGTTGCTGGGGGGTCATCTTGTCGAGTTCGGCGGGGTGGACGTTGTGGAATCGGAGGACGCAGATGCGGTCGCCCTCGTGGAGGGGGTGGCGGCCCTTGATGCGGCGGAAGTTGACGTAGGTGCCGCGGGCCGACACGTCCTCGACGTAGTACGACTGGGTGCCCGGGGCGCAGGCGATGCGGGCGTGGTGGCGTGAGACCACGTTGTTGTCCACGTGGATGTTCGCGTCGGGGGCGCGGCCGAGAATGTTCTCGCGCCGCAGGACGATGTAGCGGGTGCGGTCAATGTTGTCGTGGACCTGTGCGACTTTGGGCATCCGTGGCGCCTCCTTTGTGTCACGGCCTGCTGGGCGAAGCGGGCTTGCGCGCCGCACGTTCGATCGCCAGGAGCTCGAGGCGGTGGCGCCAGGCGGGAAGCTCGGCCTG
This sequence comes from Planctomycetota bacterium, assembly GCA_035384565.1. NCBI lineage: Bacteria > Pseudomonadati > Planctomycetota > Planctomycetota bacterium. Next base: position 96,613 of record DAOOIT010000004.1, read on the forward strand.
GCTGCCGCGTCGGTTGCTGAGGGCCTCGTTGAGGGAGCCTTCGACGCACTCGACGGCCCGCCGCTTCAGGTCGAGGGTCACGGCGAGCCGCCCGGTGGCGGTCGCCCGGTCGAGGTCGGCCACGGGATCGGCGGCCGGGCGCACATGGCGGATCTCCAGGCTCAGGCGCGCCTTGCCGTTGCGGACGCTCTCGAAAGCTACGCGGTCCACGCCCGGGCGGGTGGGGTCCACCGGCGGCGCGGGGCGCCAGGCCTGCCCGGGCCGCCGCAGGAGGGGCAGGGCCGGGCCGTGGAGGAACTGGACGAGCCAGGCCAACTGGGCGAGCTCGGGGGGCATGCCCTCGGGCGGCCTGTCCACCGCGGCGAGGCCGAAGTAGCCGGTGCTCAGGACGCGGAGGCGGGCGCCGACGAAGCTGGCGCCGCCCTCGACGGGGCGGCCGGAGATGGCGGCGATGCCCACGGTGCCCTCGACGACATGGCCAGGGCGGACGGCGGAGACCACGTAATCGAAGTCCACGCAGGCGAAGGCGCGGCCCGGCTGGCCGCCGTCGGTGGAGTAGCGGTAGCGGAGCACGTCGCCCGGCTCCAGCTTGGGCAGGAGCAGGTGGCCGGGGCCCGTGCCCGGGCCGGGGCTGTCGGGCAGGTCGTAGCTGGCAGGGTCGAGGGCCAACTGGCGGGCGAGCGCGTCGCAGGCGCCGGCATAGTCGCCGTTCCTCGCGCAGGCGGCGGCCAGGGCGCCGTGGTAGGCGGCGGTCTCGGGGCACCGCTCGATGGCGGCCCGGTAGCACGCAACGGCTCTCGGGTAGTTGCGCTCGGCGAGCGCGAGGTCGCCGAGCTGGGCCTGGAGGTCCGCCTCGGCGAGAGGGTGGCCCTGGGCCGAGGCGGCCTCGGCGAGGACGGCCCGGGCGTCGGCCGTGCGACCTGCGTCGCGGAGCGCGGCGGCGAGCTCGAGGCGCGCCGTGAGGCACGTGGGGAACCGCTCGATGCAGGCGCGCAGGCGCCGCTCGCGCTCGTCGAGGCCGGCATCGGGGGCGGCGTGCGCGGCGCAGCGTGCCGCGATAGCCTCGAGGGGCAGTTGGCCCGCGGCGAGGGCCTCGGCATCGGCCAGCAGCCAGAGGGTTTCGTGGGCGAGCCGACGGGAGGCGGCCCTCAAGAGGGCCAGCGCAGCGGCGGGCCGGCCGGCGAGCAGTTCGGCCTCGGCGGCTCGTCGGCGGAGGGCCGCGTCGGTGGGGCGGCTGGCCAGGGCCCCCGCGTAGATCTCCGCGGCCGGCGCGAACCGCCCCGCCGCGAAGAGGGAATCGGCCAGGGCGGATCGGATGACGAAGGACTCCGGCGCCAGCCCGTCGGCCTGCTGGAGGGGCGCCACGCGCGCCGCGGGGGGCAGGCGGCTCGCCTCCAGGAAGTGGCGGAAGGCCTCCGCGCCGAGGCGTCCGGCGGCCATCTCGGCCGCCGCCGCGCTCCAGGCCGTGGTGCCCAGGCGTCGGGCGGTGCGATGCCAGCCGCAGGCGAGGCAGCAGGCGGCCAGCCGGTCGCGCGCCTCGGGAGTGCGGGGGCCCTCGGGGTCGAGGGCAAGGACGCGCTCCAGCGAGGGAACGGCCTCGCGCCAGGCGGCGCGCGCCCACTGAAAGTCGGCCAGATGCCACCACAGGCGCGCGCTCGCGGGGCATCGGCGCACGGCCTCGGCCAGCGTCCGCTCCGCCTCGGCCGGCTCGTCGCGGCTCAGCAGGCACGCGAGCTCGAACCAGGCCGGCTCGAGGGCGCGGTCGAGCCGGAGCGCGCGGCGGCAGGCCTCGGCCGCGTCCCCCGGGCGGCCTGCGGCGGCCAGGGTGCGGGCCAGTTCCAGGTGGACCTCGGCCCGCTCGGGCTCCACGCTCGCCGCCATCTCCAGCGCGCGGCGCGAGGCGGCGAGATCGCGTGCGGCATCGGTGCGGTACAGGCGGCCCAGCTCGAGTTGCGCCGCGACGAGATCGGGGTCGAGCTCCACCGCCTTGCGGTAGCGCCGCAGCCGCGCCGCCGGGTCGTCCTCGGCATAGCCGGCGAGGAACTGGAGTTGCGCGTCCTCCGGCTCGGCGTTGACCTTGCGCTCGTACTCCTTCTGGACCACGGCCCGGGCCGTGGGAGACCGCAGGCGGATGTAAAGCAGGTGGGCCTGGAGGCAGTGGGGATTGGTCTCGAGCAGGTCCCGGAGCTTGTCAATCGCGTCCTCGGGCCTGTCACGGTCGGCGAGGGCCTGGGCGCGAGCGAGCGCCCGCTCGACGCGGCGGGGCGACAGGCTCGCCGCCTGCACCGCCGCGGCCGCGAGAAGACTCCCCAGCGCCGCACGTGCCGCCCATGCTCGACTGCTCACGATGGTGTGGCCATCCTTACCTGTCGGGGGCCGACGGAGTATTGCATAACAGGGTGGCTTGGGCAAGAGCCTCCCGGTACGAGAAATCCGGCCGCCAGGCGCACCCGCGAGCGCCGTGCACCAAACGGGGGATGCTTGCTTTGGGAGTCCCGCCTTCAGGCGGCGTTGCCGCTCTGCAAGGCACAACGCCGAATCCCCGAAAGGTGCCTACAGCCTGTCTCAGAGTAAGGGTCGCTCGAGAAGCCAGTAGCGTATATAAAACGGGTGCGAGCGTACTCACAATAGGGGCATAGTCATCTGCGGCAGCGCGGGCTGGGGATCCGTGACCTCTTTGGCGTCGGCACCCCATGCGCGGGTGCTCTGCTGGCGATGGGCCGGGGGAGAGGTCGCCCCCTCTTCTCGCTGTCACTCGTCCAGGGCGGCGAGCAAGTCCAGAACCTCAAGCCGCACTCGGTCAACGAGGGTGCGGTCCTTGGGCTCGTCCCAACGGAAGTCGGCCGCGCCGTCGGCCTTCAGGACGCGGTCAGGGGCCTCGGCCAGCAGTCTCCTGGCCTCGGGGAGGCGGGGGTGGTCGGGGCGGGCGCGCTCCAGTTCGTGGATGCGGGCGCGAAGGAGGGCGAGGTACTCGAAGTCCTGGACCCCCTCGCGGATGGCTTCGAGGTACTTAGCGGAGGTGACTGAGGTGTCATCGAGGTAGAGGGGGCAGTAGGGGCCATTGCCCTTGGCGATGTATTCGTTCCAGCAGGAGGCGCCGCCGTTGTCGCCGAAGGCCCAGAAGCCGGCCCAACCGCCGCCGATGGCGAAGACGTGCCACTGCTGGAGGAGGTAGTAGGAATAGGGGTCGAAGGTGCGGGCAGGGCCGGAGCAGGAGTAGAAGCCGAGTTGGCGGCCCGCCTGACGCTGGTCGAGGAAGAGGCGGCGATAGGCGTCGTCCTTCTCGAGCCAGGCCGCGCGGTTGGGCACCAGCACGTCCACGGCGCCCAGCATCTCGCGGCAGGTCTCGAGTTCCTGGGGCACGGCGTCCACCCACACGAGCACCTGGGGCTCGGCGGCCTTGATCGCCTTGGTCCAGGCCACGGTGGCGTCGTATTGGTCCTTGCGGTTGGGCTCGTCCACGAGCAGGAGGCCGAGTTGGCTGGGCTGGAGGCCCAGGCCGCGCAGGTGGCCGGCCCAGAAGCGGATCCAGGCGCCGACCTTTCGGTTGAAGAGCGGGGTGCCGGCCTCGGAACCCGCGAAGGCGCTGCGCACACTGCCGTAGTCGCCGACGGCGACGAAGACCATGTACTGGCGGGCGCCCGGCCACAGCTTGAGCCAGGCGTCGAAGTTCCGGGTGTCGGGCGGCTCTGCGAGTTCGCCGTCGGCGTCGTACCGGCCGTCGGGCAGCGCGCGGCGCGTGGCCCAGGGGGCATTCACGTGGTGCTCGCGGAGGAGTTTCACCAGGGCCTCGCGGTTCTGCGGCGTGACGCCGTACATCCGCTCCTCGTTCGTGTACTCCCAGCCGCCGAGGCGCAGGGTCGTCTGGTCGGGGAAGCGCAGCGGGGCGACGCGCAGCGTGAGCGGCACCAACGGATGAGTGTCCACGCGCACACGGGCCCGGTACGTGCCGGGGCGAACGTCCGTTGGATGGAAGGAGAACCAGACCTGCCGCGTCATGCCGGAGGGCACGGCGACGACCCAGGCGTCGCCGTCGCGGCGGGCGAGGGGGAGCGCGGCGGCCACCGAGGTGAAGTGGCGGGTGCCGACGTGCTGGACCTCGTGGACGCTGACGTAGGGGGGATTCGTGCCTCCGGGAAGGCCGTCCACCCACAGGCGCACCGGGCGGTCGGCGTCGGAGGCGTTGGTGAGGTTGAGCACGTCGGCGCGCCATTCGTGGCTCATCAGGGCGACGGCCAGCTCGGGGGCCGGCGCGTCTTTCGCCGGCTCGGTGGAGGGGTCGAGTGGGTCCCAGCGATGGGACTTCCAGACGCGAAGGTCGGGCTTGCCCTGGGCGCGCCAGGCGGCGGCCTGGAGGCGGAAGAGGTCGCGCTCCAGATCGGTCATCGGCAGGACGGCGCGGAAGCCCTCGGGCGAGACGAGGGGCATCGCGGCGATGCGCTGCTCGAGCTCCTGCGCCGTCTTGCCCAGCGGCGCCTTGTCCGCGGCCGGGGTGTCGGGCGACTCGATGGCCTCGCGTGCGGCGGCCAGGTCGCGGCGGAGCTGGGCCTTGAGCAGGCGGGTGAGCTGGAGGGTGTCCATGAACTGCGGCACGTTGAGAATGGGCTCGCTGCGGCGCGGCTCCACGGCGGGCGTAGGGTCGCCCTCGAACACCTCGATCTCATCTACGAAGAGATAGGGGCCGGCGGGCACGCAGGCGAACTGGACGTAGCGGCCGCTCGTCGCCAGCTTGCTCGTGCGGAAGACGTGGACGGCGTGTTTGCCCATCGGCGGGGGCGGGCCGGTCTCCGAGAGTTCCACGAGATCGCCAGCCAGGTACCATTCTTTTCCGTCGCGGCTTGTGAAGACGCACAGCGCGGCGGGCCACTGGACGCCGGCGACGCCGGCCGCCGTGCGGAACGCCGCGCCGCCGAGGGCGTACGTCTGGCCGAGGTCAACCGTGATGAACGCCGGCGCCCCGCCCTGCCAGCCGACCGTGGACTTCTGGGTCCAGAAGTAGCCCTCGGTCTTCACGCCGTCGGTGAGTTGCGTCGGGTCGTCGGGGTCGGTGCAGTGGGCGTAGTTGGGCCGCGGGCGGAGCGTGCAGGGCCGGCCGCGGGCGAGGTTGCGCTCCTCGCCGAATCCGCACGCGGCGAGCAGGGTTCCCAGGCAGCACACCAGGATTGCCGGCCGCGGCGCCGGCAACAGGCGGTGCGGTTCCCGCGGGCGGGGTGTCGGTGCCCCGCGAGGCGCGGGGGCCCCGCCCATGACGGCAGGGAATCGCAGCGCGCGATCCAGGCGGGTGGTCGCCGGTCCCATCATCGGGCGCCTCCTCGCTGGGCTCCCCGCGAGCAGTATAGCAGGGCCGGGCGCGGCTGTCACGCGGGCATCCGCGCTTGACGGGTCCGCGCGGGTCGCTAGAATAATGGGTCTGGGAGAGAGGAGCCGTTCGCCGTATCTGATTGGGGGCTTCGATGGCAGAGGACCAACGCGCCCAACGGCTGGCCAAGCTGGAGGGCCTTCAGGCCAGGGGCATCGAGCCCTACGGCCGCCGCTACCCCAAAGACCAGTCCCTGGCCGAGTGCCGGGCGCTCTTCGAGGCGCAGGGCGAGGGCGCGCCCGTGCGCACGGCGGGCCGCATCGTGGCCCAGCGCGACTTCGGCAAGGCCGCCTTCCTGAACCTCAAGGACCGCAGCGGCACCCTCCAGGCCTACGTCCGCCGCGACGCCGTCGGGCCCAAGGCGTTCGAGGTCTACCGCCTGCTGGACGTGGGCGACATCGTCGGGGTGGAGGGCACGCTGGGCAAGACGCGCACGGGCGAGACCACGCTCTTCGTCCAGCGCCTCACGCCCCTGTCGAAGGCCCTGCGCCCGCTGCCCGAGAAGTGGCACGGGCTGAAGGACGTGGAGACGCGCTACCGCCAGCGCTACCTGGACCTGATCGCGAACGACGCGGCGCGGGCGACCTTCGTCGCGCGGTCGCGGGTCGTGGGGGCGCTCCGCCGGCATCTCGACGAGCTGGGCTACCTCGAGGTGGAGACGCCCATGATGCAGGCCCACGCCGGCGGCGCCGCGGCCAAGCCGTTCGTCACCCACCACAACGCCCTGGGCGTGGACCTCTACCTGCGCATCTCGCCCGAGCTGTTCCTCAAGCGCCTGCTCGTGGGCGACCTCGAGCGCGTCTACGAGATCAACCGCAACTTCCGCAACGAGGGGCTCTCGACCAAGCACAACCCCGAGTTCACCATGCTCGAGGCCTACCAGGCCTACGGCGACTACCACGCGATGATGGAGCTGGTCGAGGGCCTCGTGGGCGCCGCCGCCGCGGCGCTGGGCCTGGGCGAGAGCGTGCCGCACGGCCCCGAGGGGCGGCCGCTGCGCATCGCCCCGCCCTGGCCCCGCATCGCCTATCACGACGCCGTGCGCCAGTACGCCGGCATAGACCCCGCCGACATGCCCGCCGTGCGCGCCAAGGCCCGCGAGCTCGGCGTGGACGAGAAGCCCCTGCCCGACCACGCCGCGCTCAACGAGGTCTTCGAGCGCACCGTGGAGCCGGCGCTGTGGGACCTCACGTTCGTCTACGACTACCCGGCGGCCCTCTGCCCGCTGTCGAAGGCGCGGCGCGACCACCCGGCCATCGCCGAGCGCTTCGAGGTCTTCGCCGCCGGCATCGAGGTGGCCAACGCCTACAGCGAGCTCAACGACCCGATCGAGCAGGCCGCCAAGTTCCGCGCCCAGCTCGGCCAGGACCACACGGGCATGAAGCAGATCGACGAGGACTACGTGGCGGCCCTCGAACACGCCATGCCGCCCGCCGGCGGCCTCGGCGTGGGCATTGACCGCCTGGTGATGCTGCTCACCAACTCGCCCTCGATTCGAGACGTGATCCTCTTCCCGATGTTGCGGCCGGAGGCGAAGGGGGAGGGAGGAGAAATGCGCAATCCGTAATCCGTAGTCCGTAACCAGAGAAGGCCAGAGGAGTGTCCCTCTTCCGCTTCCTCCTGTTGCGGATCACGGAGTGCGGATCACGGACTCGCCCATGAAGAAACACATCGAACCCCGCCGCTATCTGCTCCACTTCAGCAGCCACGAGCTGCCGCAGCGGTTCGCGGACGTGCTGGTGATCGGCAGCGGCGTGGCGGGCCTGAGCGCGGCCATCGCCGCGGCCCGGCACGCCGACGTGCTGCTGGTGAGCAAGGACGAGCTGCGCGAGAGCAACACCCAGTACGCCCAGGGCGGCGTGGCCGCCGTGTGGGCCGAGGCCGACAGCTTCGCCGCCCACGTGGCCGACACGCTCACCGTGGGTCAGGGCCTCTGCGACGCCGCCGTGGTCGAGAGCATCGTGCGCGACGGCCCCGCGCGGCTCCGCGACCTCATCGCCGCCGGCGCCCGATTCGACCGGGACGGAGCGGCCTACAACCTCACGCGCGAGGGCGGGCACTCGCACGCCCGCATCCTGCACGCGCAGGGCGACGCCACGGGCGCCGAGATCGAGCGCACGCTGCTCCTCCAGGCGGCGGCCTCTCCCCGCCTCCGCAGCCTCGACCACACCTACGTGGTGGACCTGCTCACCGACGCCGGCGAGTGCGTGGGCGCGCTGCTTTCGAGCCAGACCCAGGGCCTCACCATCGTGTGGGCCAAGCACACCATTCTCGCCAGCGGCGGCCTCGGCCAGCTCTACCGCGAGACCACCAACCCCGAGGTCGCCACCGGCGACGGCATCGCCATGGCCTACCGCGCCGGCGCCGTGCTCCAGGACATGGAGTTCGTGCAGTTCCACCCCACGACCCTCTACATCGCGGGCGCCTCGCGCTGCCTCGTCTCCGAGACGCTGCGCGGCGAGGGCGCGCGCCTGCTCAACAGCCGCGGCGAGCGCTTCATGCCCCGCTACCACCCCGACGCCGAGCTGGCCCCGCGCGACGTCGTGTCGCGCGCCATCCTGGCCGAGATGCGCGCCACGGGCGCCACCCACGTGCGGCTCGACCTGCGCCACTTCGACGCCGCCCGCGCCCGCGAGCGCTTTCCCAGCATCGCCCGGGTGTGCGAGCAGTTCGACCTCAACCTCGCCGAGGACCTGATCCCCGTGCGCCCCAGCGCCCACTACATGATCGGCGGCGTGCGCGTGGGCGCCGACGCGCGCACCTCGCTGCCGCGCCTGTGGGCCTGCGGCGAGTGCGCCTCGTCCGGCCTCCACGGCGCCAACCGCCTCGGCAGCAACTCGCTGCTCGAGGGCCTCGTGCTCGGCCACCGCGCCGGCGACGACGCGGGCCGCCGCGCCGCCGCCCAGGCCGGCGACCTGGCGCCCCGCGCCATCCGCGCCGAGGCCCGCTCCCCGCACGAAGACCGCCTCGACCTCCGCGACGTGGCCAACTCCCTCAAGAGCCTCATGTGGCGCCACGCCGGCATCGAGCGCTGCGAAGACCTGCTCCGCGAGGCCGAGGAGAGCATTGACTTCTGGTGCCGCTACGTGATGGACAAGGAGTTCCACTTCCGCAGCGGCTGGGAGGTCCAGAACATGCTCACCCTCGCCAAGATCATCACCGTGGCCGCGCGCGCCCGCACCGAGTCGCGCGGCGTCCACTACCGCAGCGACTACCCGCAGACCGACGACGCGCAGTGGAAGAAGCACACCACGTTCCAGCGCCCCCCCGAGTGAGCCGGGGCGCCCCCGTTGAGGAGAGCGCATCGTGTACCGCACCGGGCCGCTTGAGAAGTACGTGGCCGACGCCGCGGCCGGCCTCCCCGCCCCCGGCGGCGGCAGCGTGAGCGCCCTGGCCGGCGCCCTCGGCGCCGCCATGGCCGCCATGGCCGCCCACTTCACCGTCGGCAGGAAGAAGTTCGCCGCCGTCGAGCCCGAGGTCCGGCCCATCCTCCAGCAATGCGAGGCCGGATGCCGCCGCCTCGTCGAGCTGATGGACCGCGACGTGGAGGCCTACGGCACCGTGAGCGCCGCCTACGGCCTGCCCCGCGACACCGACGAGCAGAAGGCCGCGCGCACCGCCGCCATCCAGAACGCCCTCCAGGTGGCCATGGCCGAGCCGCTCGCCACCTTCCGCCAGTGCCGCGACCTCCTCCGCCTGCTCGACCGCCTCGTCGAGACGGCCAACCCGAACCTCATCAGCGACGTGGGCGTGGCCGCCATCCTCCTCGAGGCCGCCCTGCGCGGCGCCAAGATCAACGTCGAGATCAACCTCGCCGCGCTCAAGGACCAGGGCCTCGTGGCCCAGACCCGGCAGGAGATTGACCAGGGCGCCGCCGAGGCCGCGAGCGCCGCCGCCAGCGTGCTCCAGCGCGTCTACCAGAAAATGGGCTGGCCGCCGGCCTGACCGCGCCCGCGGAGCAGAAGGGAACCGCACGACCGTGGAATGGAACGTCGCCAAGCCCCAGCGCGTGTGCCCCTGCGGCCGCGAGCTGGCCGAGAACGAAACCTACTACGCCGCCCTCTACGAGCAGGGCGACGACTTCGTGCGCAAGGACTACTGCCTGCCCTGCTGGGAGAAGGCCCAGGCCGAGGGTGGCATCTTCTCCTTCTGGAAGACCACCGTGCCCGTCAAGGAGCAGAAGCGGCGCCTTTTCGCCGACGACGAGGTGCTGCTCGACTTCTTCTTCCGCCTCGAGCACGCCCAGGAGGAGCAGAAGCGCCAGTTCTTCTACCTGCTCGGCCTGATCCTCATGCGCAAGAAGCTCCTCAAGTTCGACGACCTCGAGCGCGCCGACGGCCAGGAGTTCCTCCTCCTCCGCTACGCGCGCGAGGACCGCGTCGTGCGCGTGCCCAATCCCAGGCTCACCGAAGAACAAATCGAGGCCCTCAAAGGCCAGCTCTCCGAAATCCTTGACTTTCAGGTCTGACCCCGCTACCCTGGTGCCCATTGGCTCTTCCATCGCGCAGATTCGCGCGATTCGCGGTCCAACACTCTGGAGGCCCCCAATGAAGATCGAAGACCTTGCCCACCGCGTCGCCGGCGAAGCCCTCACCCTCCTCGAGAAGAAGTACCACTACCGCATCGCCGAGGACCACAAGAAGGACATCCAGAACACCATCCGCAAGAACCTCAACCAGTACCTCAAGGACGCCCCGCCCGCACCCCCGGCCGACTGACGCCGCGGGAGCCGCGCCATGGCCAAGCTCTTCGGCCGCTCCTACACCCGCGACCAGCTCCTTCGCCGCGTGGGCGACGTCTCGCAGCTCGGCGGCACGCGCCTCGTCGAGCTGCTCGACGGCAATCAGCGCGGCGTGCGCGCCGTGGACTTCGCGACCGGCACCGGCTTCGCCTTCACCGTGCTCCTCGACCGCGGGATGGACATCTACAACGCCGCCCACTGCGGCCGCTCGCTCGCCTGGCACGCCACGCCCGGCGCCGTGCACCCCGCCTTCCACGAGCCCGAGGGCCTCGGCTTCCTGCGGACCTTCGAGGGCGGCCTCCTGTGCACCTGCGGCCTCACCTACGCCGGCGCCCCCTGCACCGACGAGGGCGAACCCCTCGGCCTCCACGGCCGCATCTCCCACGTGCCCGCCCGCCACGTGTGCCTCGACGCGGCCTGGGACGGCGACGAGTACGACTTCTGGGTGAAGGGCTCGGTGCGCGAGACCCGCGTCTTCGGCCCCAACCTCGTCCTCACCCGCACCGTGCGCGCCCGCCTCGGCGAGAGCCGCCTCTTCCTTGAAGACCGCATCGTCAACGAAGGCTTTGAGCCCCAGCCCCTCATGGTCCTCTACCACATCAACGGCGGTTTCCCCGTGGTAGACAAGGGCGCCGAGCTGATCGCCCCCAGCCGCGCGGCCGCGCCCGCCACCGACTACGCCGCGAAGATTGGTGCCCGCTGGGCGAGCTTCGACGCCCCCACGCCCGGCGTGCCCGAGGCCTGCTACCGCCACCGCCTCGCCGCCGAGCGCGACGGCACCACCTTCGTCGCCCTCGTCAACCCCACGCTCGACGGCGGCTTCGGCTACTACGTGCAGTTCAACCGCAAGCAGCTCCCGCACTTCACCGAGTGGAAGATGATGGGCGAGGGCATGTACGTCGTCGGCACCGAGCCGTGCGTCATGCCCTTGTATCCACGGTCCGAGCTGCGCAAGAAGGGCAAGCTCCCCTTCATCCAGCCGGGCGAGGAGCGGCTGATCCAGCTCGAGCTTGGCGTCGTCGCCGGCCCCGCTGCCCTCCGCGCCCTCCGCCGCCGCTGCCGCGCGCTCACCAAGGCATGACCTTCTGGCCCGTCGCCAATGAGAGCCGACACACTCTCTCGTCCCTATGCTCCGCGCCCATTCGACGCCGTGGAGTGGCGGCTGACGCGCCCACTCGCGGAGCGTAGGGACGAGAAGAACACCCATCTGTCCTGCGCACGGGGATTGGTGGATGTGCGACTGCGACCGCGGTGTGGACTCTGGCCGGCTGTTCGGCTAGAATACGCGAAAAGAGGACGCGGAGATGCCTTCGCCGCTGCCAGGGATGGACCCGTACATCGAGCACCCGGAGGTGTGGAGCGATTTCCACGGGGATCTGGCCGCCGAGATCCGGGCGGTGCTCAATGAAGGCATTCAGCCCCGGTACGTCGCGCGGCTGGTGCCCCGTGTGACTTACGAGATCGTGGAGATCGAGGAAACCCGCGGCATCCGCCCCGACGTTAGCGTGTGGCAGGCGCATCCGGAGCCGGAGCAGTCGGGCGGCGGAGGTGTGGCGGTGATCTCGGCCGCGCCGGCCGAGAGCCTGATCACGATGGAACTGCCCCTGCGCCTGTTCACCGTCGAAGTGCGCGAGGTCGGCACGCTGCGGCTGGTGACAGCGATTGGGATTCTCTCCCCCGCCAACAAGCAGCCCGGCCACGACGCGTGCGAGGAATACCTGCGCAAGCGGCGCAGCCTGCTTCGCTCCGAAGCCCATCTGATCGAGATTGACCTTCTGCGAGAAGGCCAGCGCCCGCCGCTCGACCGCCCGGTGCCGCCGGCGCCGTACTATGTGACACTGAGCCGCTCGAACCGGCGCCCCCGCGTGGAGGTGTGGCCCATTCAGCTCCGCGACAAGCTGCCCGTGATTCCCGTGCCGCTTCTCTACCCGGACCCCGACGCTCCGCTGGACCTCGGCAGGGTAGTGGCGGCGGTGTACGAGCGCGGCGCATATGCCCGGCTGATTGACTATCGCCAGCCGCCGCCCCCGCCGCCGCTGTCGGACGCAGATGCCGCGTGGCTGGATGCGCGCCTGGTGGCCGAGAAGGCGCGGTGATTGCCGCCATGGCTCCGCCAGGACCCTCTGCCGTTCCTACGCTCCGCATGAGGGCGGAATAGCGAACCCTCCCGCGTCCATTCGACTCCGGGGAGCGGCGGCCGGCGTGTCCCCGCGCGGAGCGCAGGGACGCGTGACCCCCTTGGCCAAGCTCCAATGGAAACGGGCACCCGCTGATCAGCGGATGCCCGTTCGCGATAGCGTCCTGGCGAGTGCGGGTCAGACGGTGGCTTCCTTCCACTGCTGTTCGAGGAAGCGGAAGCTCTTGGGGATTTCCTCTTCGGGCTTGCCCTTGACGCCGCACTCGAGCGAGCAGTAGTCCTGGTAGCCGATCTTCTTGAGGCCGCGGAAGCCGGCCACGAAGCTCCGGTCGTCCTGCCCCGGCAGGTTGCGTGCGCGGCTGGCCAGGTGCACGTGGTGCAGCCACTTGCCGGCGGTCACGAAGGCGGCCTCGTCGTCCTTCTCTTCCTTGCACATGTGGTAGAAGTCGCCCATCATGCAGATGCCGGGGTGATTGAGCTTGCTGCAAATGGCCGCCGCCTGCTCGAGGCGCCGCAGGTAGAAGGTCTCGCCGACGTTCAGGGGCTCGAGCAGCACGCGGCACTTCTGCTCGACCGCGTAGTCGCCGATGGCGGGCAGGATGTCGGCGAGCACCTTGTCGAGTTCCTCGGGCTTCAGCGTGCTCTGCCCGTTGAAGCAGGGCACGAAGATGACGCCGGTGGACTCGACCTCGCCGCCGAACTTGAGGGCGGCCTTGATCTGCTCGATGCCCTTGTCGCGCTTCTCTTTGTCGGGCGACACGAGGGCGCCGCCGGCCGAGCCCCAGCAGCAGGCGCTCACCTTGACGGTGGTGCCCTTGATGGCCTCCTGGATTTCCTTGACGTTGCCGCCGCCGCCCAGCTCGAGGCCCACGCCGCCCCAGTCCTGAAGCTGGAGCACCTTGTCGCGCAGGGTCTTGCCGGGGATTCGGCCCGCCTGGCTGCCGAGCTTGAGCACGGCTGTCTCCTTCTTCGCCTCCTCGGCGGCCAGCACCTGCCCCGCAGCGGTCGCGAGGGCGGCCGTGCCCGCCGAACGCCTCAAGAACTCTCGCCGGTCCATCCTGGTCTCCTTGTTGGCTCCCCCCACTGGCTCTTCATTGAAATGGAATTGCGGCGGGAAGTCAACTGCCGGACGACACGCTGCGTGGCCGGCGAACGAAGCGGGGCACGGCAAGCTGGTTGCCGTGCCCCGCTGGTGTTCCCCGGGAGGAGGGGCCGGGTTCTCCTCACAGGGATTCACGACTCGCGCGTCGGCGCCGCCTGAGCGCTAGAAGGGCCAGCCCGACGAGCACGGCGGTGCCCGGCTCGGGCACCACGTTCACCGGGCCGATCGTGATGCCTGGCGGGGGGCCTGGCCCGCCGCCGAAGGGGTCGGTCGGGTCCATGAAGCTGAAGCCGAGGCCCTCGCCGGGGATCAGCGACGGGTCGTCCTCGGGGAATGTCACGGGGTCGAAGAAGCCGGGGTGCGGGTAGAGGTACTCGTACTGGTCGCTGTGCTGGGTGATGGGCACGGTGTTGAAGTTGAAGAGGTTGGGGTCGCTGGTCATCATGGTCTGGGCGAGCTGGCCGTAGGGGTCGTAGGGGTTGGGGGTGGTTACCGGCGGGCCTGCCCATGGCGGCACGCGGTAGCTGGGCGGCGTGGGCGTGCTGCCGAGGCCGCCCGAGCTCTCGACGGTGTTGCGGCGGCCGGTCTCCACGGGCCGGCTCCGCGGCGGCTCGGGGTCGGGCGGCTTGACCTTCTTGGCGGGGGCGACGATGCGGCCCTTGTTGACGGTCTTCTCCTCGGCCCACCAGCCGAAGAAGGCCTGAGCCTTGATCTTGGACTCGTAGCGGCCGGTCCTCTGGTTGTAGGTGAGTTCGAACGAGGCGGAGGCGAGGGAGCCGAAGAGGTCGCTGACGAGCGGAATGTCCACCGACACGCCTGCGGAGGCGGTCATCACGCCGGTGCCGAGGTTCTTGTTGCCCGAGATGCTCACGTTCACCACGCCCCACAGCGTGGCCCCGCCGCTGCCGCCGATCGTCACGTTGCTGGGGTTGCTGGGGTCCACCTCGATGGTGAAGTTGAAGTCGGGGTCCTCGAAGAGGAAGCCGCCCGAGCCGGTGGCGTAGGAAGTGGTCTCGCTCGGGTCGTTCTTGTACCAGGTGCTTTCCCAGCGGATGGTGTAGGTGGGGTCGTCGAGGGCGCTGGCCCGCGTATCCTTCATGTAGCCGCTGTAGTTGATGATGTAGTCGTCGCCGCCCAGCGAGGCGTAGGCCTTGCCGCGCCAGGCCTGCCATTCGGTGCGCGAGGCCAGCGGCACGCCGGGCAGCGCGGAATCAGGCGGGCCGATCCAGACCGAGCGATAGGTGAACGTGGCATCGGGGTGGTTGTTGCCCCCCGCATAGTTGAGCAGGCCGATCATGGTGGCATCGGTGTCTATGACGAAGTTCTCGACCACCATGCCGATTTCCTGCGGGTTGAACGGCAGTGCGGGCGCCGGCGCGCCGCAGGCAGCCAACAGGGCGACCGCAAGAGCCAGGCGAGCGGACCAGTTCTTCATGTCAACGGTCCTTTCAGAGCGCGTCCCCTGTTCGATGCCCGCGGTTCCACCGCCGCAGCGGAGCGCTGTGCCGCGCGGCCCGCTGGCGGATGCGCAGCGGGGCACGGCGGCGGGAAGCCGCCGTGCCCCCTGCACCCCCTGGGAGGAGGGGCCGGGTTCTCCTCTCAGGGTTCACGTTCTGCGCCCCCGGCGCCGCGCGAGGGCCAGCAGGCCAAGGGCCACGAGCGAGAGCGCTCCGGGCTCGGGGATCGCCGCCGTGGCGAGCCGGAACTCAATGTCGAACTCGGGGCTGCTGTACGACACATCGGTTTGCGGGAAGAAGTAGTTGTCGCGGGCCGCCTCCGGCACCAGGGCGCCGAAGGGCGGAAAGTGGTCCCACGGCGCCAGGCCGTCCTGCGTCAGCGCGATTGCGTCGCCGAACACGTCGCCCCAGTTCAGCACGAACGAGTTGCCCGGGTTGCCGACCTCGCGGAACGTGAGCTCGGTCCAGATGTCGAAGAAGGAGGCGAAATGGCCCGAGTTCGTCCGAGTCAGGGTCATGGTGCCGTTCGATACCCTCAGCGGGTCCAGTTCCACGAACACATCGAAGAAGGAGTCCACGCCGCCCGTGGTGACCGTGATGGGGTTGAGGGACACCAGGCTCAATTGGACGAGTTCGATGGGCACGGGGTCGGTGCTGCCGGCGAAGGGCAGGTTGCCGTCGGCGAGGCGCCGAACGATCGTGTCGGTGTTGCCCAGGGGGCCCACGGGATTCGGTGGGTAGCCGATCAGCAGGATACTGCCCGTGAACGGCTCGGAGCCGGGGTCGAAGAAGCCGGCGGGGATCGGGTTCTCCTGGCCAAAGCGCAGCTCGGCCCGCACCGTGCTGAGGTGGTCGTTGCCCGCTGTGACGACCTGGCCCGGGCTCAGGCGGGCCGTGGAGACCGTGGTGCCCGAGTGGCCGTCCAGGACCCCGCCCGGCGCACCCACGAAGTCAATGCGGTACGTGATGTCGAAGAAGCTGTCCACCGCCCAGTTGCCGCCCGACAGTTGGCGGAGCGTGGTGTGGCCGGGGCTGGGCATGCCAAAGCCCGTGCCAGCCGTGATGCGCAGCAGGTCGAAGTCCGGGTCGCCCGGCGGCAGTTGGCCCTGAAGGACGAACAGGTCGGTCGGGAACGATTGCACGGGAACGGTGGGGTTGCGCGGCCCGACGTGCACCTGGGTCTGGACCGCGGGCAAACTGAGGGAACGGTGGATGCCCGCGTAGGCCCCAGTGCCCGTGAGGTCGAGGGTGGCCATGTACTGGAACGTGTCGGCCACGCCGCCGAGGGTGCCGCCGGGCACCGAGACGAAGCCGGATGGATTGTAGAGACGCAACGTGCCCTGGAAGGTCGAGCCCGGCGGCAAGCCGTTAATGATGAACTGCGTGCCGAGCGGTGTGCCCCAGCCGGCTCCCGGCGCATTGGCCAACAGCACCTCGTCGTCAACCTCGGGCAGAATGATGTCGGCCTGCGCGCAGGGCGCTCCGGCGAAGAGGCCCACGAGGGCTGCGCTGAGGAGCAGCGCCCGGCATCGGTTGTGGTCCATCCCCCGTCTCCTTCAGCCGTTGCCCGTCACCTTGGTCCTGGCGGGAGCAACCGGCGTGCCGGGCGACGGGCGGGAGAGGGGTGTGTTTTGAAGTGTGTGATGCGGATGGTGTTATGGAGTTTTCCGAGTGACTTAGTGGGGATTGGGATTTGGAACATGTTGCCAACTCGCAACGGAAGTTTGGCCACTGCCATATAAGTTATGACTCTGGCATTACTTACGTGTGCTGCTTCTTGGCAACATGGCGTGGCGCAGGCGCAACGCGCCGGCCATTACCCTGCCCCTGGGGTCCGCCGGCCTGACGCCTATGGGAGGCCGAGGCCCTCCTGGTTCGATGCAATGCGGTCGAAGAGGGTGTGGAGCCTCTCGTCGGGCTGGTAGACGGCGGCGCGGCGGCGATAGCACTCGGCCGAGCGGCGCATCGCCTCGTCGAGGCTCACGCGGCACTCGAACCGCCCGACCACGCCCATGACCTTCGAGTTGTCGAAGAGCACCGACCAGGTCTTGTCGCCCAGGAGCGGCCCGGCCCATTCGGGGTTGTAGCGCACCAGCGTGTCGGTGGGCACGTGAACGAGGCGCGGCTCGGCCCCCAGCGCGCGGCCCATGGCCTGGAAGATGGCATCCCACGGGTACGATTTCATGTGGCGTGTGATGTGGAACGCCTCGCCGAGCGCCTTGGGGTTGCCGAGCAGGCCGACGAAGGGCACGGCGAAGTCTTCCGAATGGGTGAGGGTCCAGAGGGCCGTGCCGTCGCCGTGGACGAGGAGGGGCCTGCCGTGGAGGATGCGCCAGGCCCAGTCGTCGCCGCGCCCGATGCCGCCCGGGAAGCGGGTGCGCAGGGTGTGGCTCGGGCGCACGATCGTCACGGGCAGCCGGCCGTCGGCGTGCTGGCGCAGCAGGAACGCTTCCATGTCGGCCTTGGTCTGGCTGTAGGGCCAGAAGGGGTTCGCCAGAGGCACATCCTCGGTGATGACCACGCGGGTGGGCGGCTTCTGGTAGGCGGAGGCGGTGGAGATGAAGACGTATTGCCCGCAGCGGCCGGCGAACACCTCGGCGTCGCGCCGCGCGGTGGCGAGGTCGTAGGCGAGGAACTGGCAGACGGCGTCGAACCGCTCGGTGCCGAGGGCCTCGTAGGCCGCTGGGTCCTTCAGGTCGCCCGGGATGTGGCGCACGCCGGGCGGCAGGGGCTCCTCGGTCCGGCCGCGGTTGAACACGGCCACCTTGTGGCCGGCCTCGACGCTGCGCCAGACGCAGGCCGTGGAGATCTCGCCTGTGCCGCCGATATAGAGCACGCGCATTGCGTTCCCTCTCAAGTCACCTCGGCCCGATGGCGTAGAGGCTGCCCTCGCCGCGAAGGTACAGGCGGTCGCCATCGAAGACGGGGTTGGCGACGAAGCGCTCGGACCGCTCGGCCCAGTGGCCGACGGCGACGACGTTCTCGATCTTGTTCTTGGCGATCTGCCTGTAGACCCGGCCCGGCTCGAGCACGAGCGCGCCGCCGGCATTGCCGAACACGTAGAGGTGCTTGCCCGCCAGAGCAGGGCTCACACCCACGCCGCGCGCCGCCCCCTCGTTCACCCACTGGAACGGGTCGAGGTCGAGCAGCTTCTGGTACACGATCGCGCCCTGCGCCACGTCCACCACGGTCAGCACGCCGGTGTTGTTGACGAGATAGGCGAGGCCCTCGTGGATGACGGGCGAGGAGAGGTGCCAGGGCATGTAGTACTTGGGGAAGGGCGAGCGCACGCTCAACGAGCGTGTGGCGAGCTTCAGCGGCTCGGCCAGGGCGTCGGGCAGCGTCTGGATGAAGAGCTGCATGCTGCCGCCGGTGGTGAGGAAGAGCTCGCGGCCCTCGACGACGGGCGAGGCGATGCCCTGGTTGCCCGCCTCGACGTTCTTATAGACCAGCCTGCCGTCGCTCGTCCGCACGAGGCCGCCGTTGCCCAGGACGATGACGCTCTCGGCGCCGATGCGGGTGGCGAACGGGGTGCCGTGGAAGAAGCCCTGGGGGTTCGCTCCCGTGTGCGGCATCAGGGGCGTTCGCCAGGCGAGCTTGCCGGTGTCGGCCTCGAAGGCCAGCAGATCGCGCATGAAGACGATCAGCTTGCCGTCGGCGAGGATGGGCGAGGAGGAGAAGCCGTGCTCGACGGCGGGCAGGATGTCGGCGCGGATCCAGCGGCGGCGGCCGTCGAGGTCGTAGCTGGCGGTCACGCCCATGCCGAACCAGCAGTAGATGGAGCGGCCATCGGTTGCGGGCGTGTAGCCCGAGAAGCCCACGTCGGGCGGGTCATAGCGCTTGTAGCGGTCGGGGGCGAGGCGGCGCATCTCCTTGTGAATCTCGAGCTCGACGGCGAGCTTCTCCTCGAGCTGCTTCGGCGTGGCCGTGCCGGCGACGACGGCGGCGTTCAGACCGTCGAGCTTCGCGGCCAGGGGCTGCACCTCCTGGAAGGCGCCGGCCTTCTCCTCGTCGCTCAGGGCGTCGAAGAAGCTGTTCGTGCGCATCCAGAGCAGCCGGCCCGTGCGCTTGTCGAGGCAGGCGAGGTCGTAGGACTCGCTCTGAAGGTAGAGCCTGTCGCCGACGATGACGGGCGAGCCGACCCCCATGCCGCCGCCGTAGAAGCCCAGGCGCGTGCCCGGCAGCGGGGCCGTCCACGCGATGCCGGTCTCCTCGTACTCGGCGGGCGGGCAGGCGTGGAGGATGGGCACGAGATACCAGTCCTGCTCGCCGGGGGCCGACTTGATGACGAGGCGGTTCCAGCCCTTGGCCAGCCGCAGGCGCAGGCGGGCCGCGAAGTCCTGGCTCGGCGTGCCGTTGAGCCACAGCCGCACCTTGCCCACGCACGTGAGGTTCAGGCGGAAGGCGCCGCCGGTGTCGGAGTAGACGTTCGTGGCGACGTAGGCGACCGCCTTCTCCCGGGGGCCCTTGCCCTCGGCGCCATCGGGTCCCGCCACGGGCGGGAGGCCGAAGAGCGCGGCGAAGTCGAGATGAGCGTTGTCGAGGGTCACCTTTCGCCAGGCGAGGCCGGCCGGCCCGTCGCCGGCTCCGGGTGCCCGGTCGCCCTCGCGGGGCGCGAGTTGCGCCTCCTCGGGCAGCGTGGGCTTGTCGAAGGCCGCCGCATCGGCGAGCGGCACGGGGCCGAGCACCAGCCATTCGCGGGCCACGCCGTCGGGCATGGGCGCGCCCGCGTCGCCCTCCTTCGGCGGCTGGGCCTGGAAGCGCAGGCCCTTCACGGCCTTGCTCACGCGCCCCCAGGCAACGGGCGGCGTCGCGTCGGGGTACTTGCCGGTGCCGTCGCCCCGCCAGCCCACGGTCGCCGCGCGAGCCGCACAGGCCAATCCCAAGCACAACGACACCGCCACACAAGACCATCCTGCCTTGGCCACGACCTGCTCCTGGCCTCCCATCTCGCACGGCCGCACCCGCTCACGGGCTTGCGGCGAGCCGAACCCCACGCTATGATGCCACAAGTGGGCGAAGACTTCCAGCGAACTACGGCCTCGCGCGAACCCGCACCACCCACCCGAGGGGAACGGATATGCCCAAGATCGGCCTCATGCCACGCTGCTATCTGAACGACATTGCGGCGGGACGGATGGACCTCTTCGCCTGGCTCGACGACGCGGCCTGCCTCGAGCCCGAGGGGCACGAACTGCACGCCGCCTTCTTCCAGGGCAAGAGCGGCGGCTACGTGGACCGGGCGCGCTGCCACGCCGAGTCGCTCGGCACGCCCGTCGTCTCGCTGTGCTACGCGCCCGACTTCACGCAGCCCGACCCCGCGGCCCGCGCGGCCGAGGTGCGCGGGCAGCAGGCGGCCATCCGCCTCGCCGCGCGCCTGGGCGCCGGCCTGTGCCGCACCCTCAGCGGCCAGCGCCGCGAGGGGCTCGACGTGGACCAGGCCGTCGGCTGGGTGGCCGAGTGCATCGAGCAATCGCTGCCCGTCGCCGAAGAGTGCGGCGTGAAACTGGTCATCGAGAACCACTACAAGGACGCGTTCTGGGCCTACCCCGAGTTCGCCCAGAGGGCCGAGGTGTTTCTCCGCATCGTCGAGCGGGTTCACTCGCCGCACTTTGGCGTGCAATTCGACCCGTCCAACGCCATCCTGGCCGGCGACGACCCGATCGCGCTGCTCCAGGCGGTGAAGGGCCGGCTGGTCTCGATGCACGCGAGCGACCGGTTCCTCGAGCCGGGCGCGTCGCTCGACGACCTGCGCCAGGCCGACGGCACGCTGGGCTACTCGCCCAAGCTGCGCCACGGCGAAATCGGCAAGGGCCTCAACGACTACCACGCCATCTTCACCATCCTGCGCGAAATCCGCTACGGCGGCTGGATCACAGTGGAGAACGGCGACACAATGGAGTCCATGCGAAACTCGATCCGTTTCCTCAAGGGTATGCGAGCCAAGTACTTCGGCTCATCAGTGTTCGGCGATCCCGACGTGGCTGGCGGCGGAGAGCGTGGGACGGGTGCCGTGGCGCCGCCGAGGACCAGCCCATAACCATCTATGCCGCAAGGCCTTACGCCCTCCGGCCACTCCCGCTCGCATGCTTGCTCATCGCGCAGATGAACAAGTATGGCCGGAACCGCGAGAATCGCCCATTCTCGCCCATCTACCCATGCTGTATCACTCTCCCCCTCACAGGGTTGATACAGCATGGGCAGGCGACGCCCGCCAGCCGCTCGGCACAGGCCCTCCCGCGTCCAACCCCAACCTCCCGCGGGTTCGCAACCCGCGGGAGGTTCGTGAATCCCGCGTCCACTCTTCCCCGAAGAGGAAGGGGCCGCAGAGCGGCCAAGATCCCCGTCCCCACGCAGAGCGTAGGGACGAGAAAGAGAGGCCCGTCCCCACGCAGAGCGCAGGGACGAGAAAGGGGGGAGCAGAGCGTAGGGACGAGAAGAAGAAGGAGAGCGTGAGGACGACAAGAGGGGGCAGGGCGTAGGGACGAGGGAGAGTAGCCGCAAGCGTCCCGCTTGCGCAGGTTTTCGTTCTCGCCCCTACGCTCCGTCACCTTCTCCTTCTCGCCTCTGCGCTCCGCGTGGGGGCGAATCTTCGGACGCTCCCGCGTCCAACCCCAACCTCCCGCGGGTTCGCAACCCGCGGGAGGTTCTTGCCCCCTCCTCCCCGAAGACGAAGCGACGGCAGAGCGGCCAAGAGGCCGAGCTTCGTTCTCGGGGTTCGGCTGTGGGCGGGGCCTCCGTGCCCCGCGTCCTGCCACCTCCTCGCGGGGGGCAGAGCCCCCGCCCACAAGCCTGCAACCCCAACCTCGGAGTCCGCTACGGCGGATGGATCACAGTGGAGAACGGCGACAGACTGGAGTCCACGCGGAACTCGATCCGTTTCCTCAAGGGTATGGAAGCTAAGTACTTCGGATGACATGGCGCTGGCATCCACCATGCTGGACCGGCTTGTCGCGGGAAGCGAACACACCTAAGTGCAATTACGCCAATGAATTACGCCACACTCTGCCATGAGAAGGGCCGCTGCGTCCGACTGCGCAGACGGACCGCATGCAGATCGCGTCCGGGCCTGTGGCGAGCTGAGTGTGTAAGTAACTGTTGCATAATGTCTTACGATTTCAAGCACTGAGAGTCGGAAAGCGCTGCTGGCGGCATGAGGTTTGCTAATTTTGAACGTGTTACGCTGGACTGCTGGGTCAACAACAGGAGGTCCCGTGATGGTGCGTGGTCGTCTCCCTGGCGCCTTCCTCACCCTCTGTGTCTGCGCCGCGCTCGCGCTCTCTGGGGCCAGCGCCTCGGCAGGTCTCGTGGCCTACTGGCCTCTCGACGAGGCCGGCGGCCAGGTGGCCAACGACCAGACCACCGTGAACAACGGCCAGCTCGGCAGCACCGCCGGCGCCGATGCCAACGACCCGACAGTTGGCCAACCAGGCCGCCCCGGCAGCGCCGGAACGTCCTACGGCTTCGACGGCACGAGCGACTACGTGATCGTGCCCGACCACGCGAGCATCGGCTCCGGCGTCCGCAACGCGCTCACCCTCTCGATGTGGCTCTACCCCACGACCACGCTCTCCAATAATGGCAACACATATCGAGCCCTGGAGAAGGGCGACGCCTATTTCTTCCTCCAGGGCGACGGCGCCGGCCTCGGCACCGGCGGCCAGAACTTCCTCATCAAGCAGGGCAACACCAACTACGTGGTGGGCCTCAAGGAGCCACTCGCCGCCAACACCTGGTATCATTTGGCGGCCACCTTCGACGGCGCGACCAGGGAGATGAAAATCTACCTCAACGGCGGGCTGAAGAACGTCTTCGTCGCCCCCGGAAGCCAGATAGACGACGACGCGCTGCCGCTGCGGATCGGCTCCGACGATGCCGGCAAGTACTTCCCCGGCCGCATTGACGAGACGGCGATCTTCGACCACGTGCTCTCGAACTACCAGATCATCGCCCTGGCCCAGGGCGCCACCCCCAACGCCCTGCCCGCCACGCCGGCGCCGCTCATCACCAGCCTGGCTCGCACAGGCACGGGCCTCGACGTGGATGCGCCTGTCATCGTACAGGGCGGCTTCGCGGAAAACGCCTTGTCCTTCTCCGATCGCACGCACGAATGGAACGCCCTGCCCGCGGCGCTGCCCGAGCTGGTCGGCGCCGACTATGTGAAGCTCGGCAACGAAGACCGCTCCGCCAACCCCTTCCGCCTCAACGTGGGCCTCGCCCAGCCGGCCACCGTCTACCTCCTCCGCGACAATCGTGTGAGCGGCGCCTCCCTGACCGCGATGAACCAGTGGATGGCCGCCTATGGCTTCTCCGACACAGGCCAGACGCTCTACGCGGACGAAAGCGGCGACGGCAGCAACAACACCCTGTTCTACATCCACCGCGCCAACTTCCCCGCCGGCAGCGTGGACCTGTTCCAGCAGAACCAGGGCGGCATCAACATGTACGGCGTCGTGGCCGTGCCCGGGCAGCTTGCCCCCAACGCCCACGTCTACACGCCGCTGGGCACCGGCAAGACCTTCCTCGAGCAGGCCGGCCAAGCCGTCATCGAGGCCGAAAACTTCACCAGCCGCGCCACCGAGGGCGTCCACAACTGGCTCGTCGTGCCCGACGAGAGCGCCGGCGCCGGCACCACGATCAACGCACGAGGGGGTAAGTTCGTTCAGTCCATGCCCGATGCGCTCCTGCCGGGCGGCGGGCCCACCAACCCGCCGTCCATCGAATACCAGGTCCAGATCAGCACGCCCGGCACCTATCGCGCCTATCTACGGTGGGACGGCAATGGCACCAATGCCACGCTCCAGGGCCAGAGCGACTCGATCTACCTCGACATCAAGGAGATCAAGGACGGCGCGGGCGGCGCGGCGGATTGGTACGAGTTGCAGCATGCAGTCAACGGCGACTTCAGCTCGGACCCCTGGGATGGCACGGGGCAGGCCGAGGTGGACGTCGCTGGCCCGGCCGATAACGCGATGACGTGGAACTTCGCCACGCCCGGCATCTACACCATCCGCGTGTCCATGCGGGAGGACGGTTCGACGGTGGACGCGCTGATCCTGCAACTCAGCAGCCTCAGCGCGCCGACCAATCCGGGGCCCGCGGAGTCCGCCTTCTCCAACGGCGTGCCGATCACGCTCGGGTATTCGAAGCTGGGCGGCGACCCCGACGCCATCCATCCCCTCGGCGTGGCGGGCGGCCTGGCCAACGGCGCGCCCGCCTTTGTGGACGCCCCCGGCGCCTGGCAGAACATCCCGCCCGATCTTCTCGGCGCCGACTACATCCGCACCGAGAACGACGACGCGGGCTACGGCTTCGTGGACTACTCGATCCTGGCCGGCCCCAGCTCCTATCTCTACATTTTCCTCGATGACCGCTACATCGCCGCCCACGGCCTGGAGCAGTGGATGCTGGACCTCGGCCTGATCGACACGGGGCTCGACGCGCTGCTCGACGGCACGCAGCCCTTCTCGATCTTCCAGCGCGGCGAGGCGCTGCCGGCGGGCTCGCCCATCTCGACGTACAGCCTGGGCTACGACCTGAGCCCCGCCTACAACTTCTACGGCATCGCCGTGGCGGACGTGGCCCTGCTCTTCATCCCCGAGCCCTCCACCTGCGCGCTGGTGGCGCTCGGCGTGTTGGCCCTCGCGCGCAAGCGGCGTCGGGGTCAGCAGAGGGTTCCGCGGTAGAAGGCGAGGGCCTTGCGCCTCACGGCCTGGGCGTCGGCATCGCCCTCGGCCACCAGCCGGTGCATGAACCCCACGTACGGCTCCAACCCGTCGCAATCGTGCCCATCGCCCACGCGCTCGAAGGCATCGGAGCGCTCGTTCCAGCGGAACAGCAGGCGGTGGCCGCCTGCCCCGTCGGCCTCGTGGAAGGCGGCGACCCGCCGGAGCACGCCTCGCGGCCCCGGCCGCACGTGCATGAAGAGGACGAGGCCCACGCGCCCCAGCGCCTCGCGGCTCACGCCCAGAGGCGGCGAGCACAGGATGTCGGCGAGTTCGTCGAGCGTGTCGGCGTGCAGGCACGAGGCCACGCGGCGCGGCCCTCCGACGAGCGCGAGAAAATCGGCCACGGCGCGCCCCCAGAGGTAGCCGTACCAGTGGCCCGAGCCGATCTCGTGGGCCAGATAGCACAGGGGGGCCTCGGCCGGCCTGGCGCCGGCCTCGGCGACCACGCCGGGATGGTCCACGGTCACGATCCGCGTGCCGGGCGGCAGCAGGTGGAGGAGGGAGGCCATGAGGGTCGTCTTGCCCGCGCCGCCGGGCCGCGCGCCCGTGAGCAGCGAGGCGCCGCCGGCCACCGCCCGCATGGCCACGGCCGCCATCTCGACGCTCAGCGTGCCCGCGCGAATCAGGTCCACGATGCTCAACGTGCGCCCGCCCCGCTGGTTGAGCGCCTCGATCTGCTCGTGATTGTGCCGCTCGATCTCCACGGCATCCTCCTGTGGGGGGAGACTGGCGCAGAAGGAACACTTCAGGCGAATGAAGCGGGGCCTCCGGCGCGCGCCTCCGAAGGTGAGGCAGTTCGTAGTGCGGGCTTCAGCCCGTCCTGGACGTTGACGATACCACGGCCTGAAGACCGCACTACAAACTCCGCTTCTTTCGGCGGAAGTGTCCCGCGCAGAGCATCATAGGCGAAGCTCGGCCCCGGAGCAAGCGGGCGGCGAGGGCCTGGGTGTGGGCCGGAGTTGTGGGTAGGGTGATTGTCTCTGGAGCCTGAAGGGCTCGCATGGGATAGCCCAGGGCAACGCCCTGGGTTCAGCGGGATCCACGAGTCCAGCCCTGAAGGGGCGAGATAGAAGCTCTCGATTCCGCCCTGTCAGGGCTGCCGCGGGGCGGTCTTGTTCCCAGGGCGTTGCCCTGGGCTATCCTATTTCGCTCCTTCGGAGCTCCCGCGGCCACCTGCAATTCCGGCCCACACCCCGAGGGCCTCTGCAAGTTGACCGTGTCGGCCGGATCGGCTATACTCCTCGGCGGTCGGAGCGTCGTGTGGCTCCGGCCCTTCCCCCCCAGGTCGGATGCATGATGCGCACGTTGCCTGGCTCGCGAATGTTGTGGGTTCTGGGAGCCTGCGTGCTCAGCGCCGCGCTGCTGCGCCTGAGCGACCCGGTGCCGGGTCTGTGGCCCTTGGCCTGGGTGGCGCTGGTGCCGTGGTTCCTGGTGCTGCGCGAGGCGAGCGGGGGCCAGGCATTTCTGGGCAGCGTGGTGATGGGGGGCCTGGCGGCGGGGCTGGGCCTGTCGTGGCAGTACCTGGTCACGGTGGCCGGCGGCATCGGGGTCACGCTGTATGTGGGCTTCTACTACGTGCTGTTCGCGTGGCTCGTGCGTGCGGCGACGCGGCGGTTGCGGGCGCCCTTCTTGCTGGCCGCCCCCGTGTTGTGGGTGGGCTGCGATTACCTGCGGAGCTTCGCGCTCACGGGCTTCCCGTGGCTCTTCATCGGCCACACGCAGTTCCCCTTCAAGGCGGTGGTGCAGGTGTCGGACCTCTTCGGCGCCTATGCGGTGAGCTTCGTGGTGGTGGCGGTGAACGCGCTGGCGGCCGAGGCAGTGCGCGCGGCCTGGCGGGGCGAGATGCCGCGGCGTCTCGTGGCAGGCGGGGCGGCGGTGCTGGCGCTCGTGGCGGCGACCCTCGGCTACGGCGTATGGCGGCTGGCCACGCTGGAGATGCGCGAGGGGCCCCTCGTCGGCGTCGTGCAGGGCAACGTGCCGCAGGAGGTCAAGAACGAGCTGTCGCTGGACAACATTGCGCGGATCTTCCGCGAGCACCGCGAGCTGACGCTGCGGCTGCCGGCCCTCGCAGGCGGCCAGCCGCTGGGCCTCGCCGTGTGGCCCGAGACGATGGTGCAGCTTCCCCTCAACCGCGGCGAGTACCCCGTGATCCGAGACTACCGGACCGCGATCGCGGACCTCGCGGCCCTGCTGCGTTGCCCCCTTCTCATCGGCGCGCACGCGGAGTTTGGCGTGGACCGCACCATCGAGGCGGAGGCCGACGGCACGGTGAGGAACGTCACCGACGGCGAGATCACCACCGAGGACCGCGCCTACCTGATGCCGCACTATGCCGGGGACGAGCCGGGCCGGGCGCCCGTCCGCAGGGTGCTCGTGGCCGAGGGCCAGGCGGTGCGCAAGGGCCAGCCGCTCGTCGAGTATGAGAGCCTCGTGTACAACAGCGCCTATCTCTTCCGGCCCGGCGAGATGCCCGCTCCGGCCGACCGCTACGACAAGACCCATCTTGTGCCTTTCGGCGAGTACATGCCGTTGCCTGGCCTGCTGTGGTTCCTGCGCCAGGTGGTGCCCTACGGCAAGGGCTTCTCGGCGGGCGACGCCTTGCGGCTGCTGCGCGTGGGCGACACGCGATTCGGCGTGCTGATCTGCTTCGAGAGCGGGTTCCCCGCGCTCTCGCGCGGCTACGTGGTGCGGCCCGACGGGGAGGGGGCGGATTTCCTGATCAACATTTCGAACGACGGCTGGTTCAAGGGCAGCCACGAGCTGGACCAGCACCTGGCCATCTGCGGCTTCCGCGCGGTGGAGTTCCGCATCGGCATCGTGCGGGCCGTCAACAGCGGCATCTCGGCCATTCTGGACCCGGCCGGCCGCATCCGCCAGGTGGTCACCGACGCCCGCGGCCGCCGGCGGCTGGTCTCGGGCGTGGCCGTGGGGCGCGTGCCGCTGCGGCAGGGCCTCACCTTCTATGCCCGGCACGGCGACGTGCTGGCGCGCCCGTGCCTTCTCCTCACCGGAGTCGTCTTCCTGGTTGCGCTGGCCGCGCGGGTGGTTGGCAAGGCGCGGCGTCCAAGCAGCGGCGGAGCAGGCTCCGGGGTAGCTGGATAGCTCGCCACGATTCCCGGTCGTTGTGGTCACAAGCGTCCCGCGCATGGTCGTCGCCGGGAGGGCCTCCGGCCGGCAAGCGGGACGCTTGCCGCTACAAGACCTCCATGGTGTGCCCGGACGGTTGGCAGAGAATCGTGGCGGGTTATCTGGGCCGCAGGAAGCCAGGCTACGGGCTGAAGCCCGCACTACGAGCAGGCGCCTTGGGGGGCGTGCTCGACCTGCATGCTCCGAATCGCTGAAGCCCGTCTGGGGCTGCTACGCGCCTCGGGCCGCGGCCACGAAGTCGCGAATCTTCGCCGGGTCCTTTCGGCCCGGCTCGGCTTCGACGCCGCTGGAGACGTCCACGCCGTAAGGGCGCACGCGGCGGATGGCCTCGGCCACGGTGTCGGGCCGCAGGCCGCCAGCCAGGATGATGCGGCCGAGCGCCGTGGCCTGCGCCGCCAGCGCCCAGTCGAGCGGCACGCCGGTGCCGCCGCGCTTGCCCGCCACCCGGGCATCCAGGAGGTAGGCCGCCGCGGGGTAGCCCCTGAGCGCGTCGAGGTCGGCCTCCTCGCCGATGTGGAACGCCTTGATCACGCACAGGCCGGCCAGTTGGCGGGCGAGGTCGGGCGCCTCGTCGCCGTGAAGCTGCACGGTGCCGATGCCGAGGGTGCCGCACGTCGCGCGAATACGCTCGGGAGCCTCGTTGACGAAGAGGGCGACGGGCGTGACGAGGGGCGGCAGCGCGGCGAGGATGGCCCACGCTTGCTCCAAGGTCACCCGCCGCGGGCTCTCGGCGAAGACGAGGCCGATGGCGTCGGCCCCGGCGTCGGCCGCGGCCAGGGCGTCCTCGGGCCGTGTGATGCCGCAGATTTTCACGCGTATCACGACGAAAGCTCCCTCACGAGTCGCTTGAAGATCGCCCCGCGCTGCTCGTAGTTCTCGAACATGTCGTAGCTGGCGCAGGCGGGCGAGAGGAGCACGACGTCGCCCGGCGCGGCCAGGTCGCGCGCGGCGCGCACGGCGGCGGCGAAGTCGCGGCCCGCCTGGCGTGTGGGCACCTGGCCGTGGGCGGCAATGGCCTCGGCGATCTTCCCTGCGGTGGCGCCGATGAGCACGGCGGCCTTGGCCCGGCGGCAGATGGCCCGGCCGAACTCGTCGAAGGGCAGGTGTTTGTCGTAGCCGCCGGCGATGAGCACGACCGGCTCGTCGAATGCCTCGACGCCCGCGATGGCGGCCTCGGGCGTGGTGGCCTTCGAGTCATTGTAGTAGGCCACGCCGCCGAGCGATCGCACGAACTCGAGGCGGTGCTCGAGGCCGCGGAAGGCGGCCATGCGCGGGCCGATGGCCTCGAGGGGCACGCCGCACAGCACGGCCGCGCCGGCGGCGGCGAGGGCGTTGCCCACGTTGTGGTCGCCGCGGAGCACGAGGTCGGCGCGTCGGAAAAGAGGGCAGGGGGGGCCGCCGTCGCGCCAGAGGGCTTGCTCCCCCTCCAGCCACGCGCCGCGCGCGACCGGGCCGCGGGTGGAGAAGAGGAACTTGCCGCCGCCCCCGAGAGCCGTCCACGTGGAGACGACGGGGCAGTCGGCGTTGAGCAGCGCCGCGTCGCCCTCGCGTTGGTGCAGCAGGATGGGCTGCTTGGCGCGGGCGTAGTTCGCCATCGTGTGGTGGCGGTCGAGGTGATTGGGCCGCAGGTTGAGCACGACGCTCACGGCGGGGCTCAGGCCGGTCCACTCCAGGCGCTCGAGTTGGAAGCTCGACAGCTCGAGCACCACGAGGTCGTCGGGGCCGATGGCGTCGAGTTCCTCCAGCAGCGAACGGCCGATGTTGCCGCCGAGCCAGGCGCGGCGCGGCCCGGCCTCGAGCAGGTGGGCGGCGAGGCTGGCCGCGGTGGACTTGCCGTTGCTGCCGGTGACGCCGACGATCTTCGCCGGGCAGAGCTTGAAGAACAGGTTGATCTCGGTTTCGAGCGGCACCCCGGCCTCGCGAGCTTTGGCCAGGAAGGGCGAGTCGTCGGGCACGGCGGGGTTCACCACCACGAGGTTGGCGTCGGTGAAATCCGCATCCACGTGGCCGCCGAGGTGGTACGTGATGGGCAGCCCGTCGAGCTTGGCGATGGAATCGGCCAGGGCGGCGGCGTCCTTGACGTCGGTGGCCGTCACGCGGGCGCCCTGTTGCGCGAGGAACCGGGCCACACCCACGCCGCCGCCGAAGAGGCCGATGCCCATCACCGTCACGCGCTTGCCTGCGAGGTCTGCCGAACGCATGGCCCTGTCCGTCTCCGTCGGGGGATCGCTCGAGGAGGCACGCGCAGTATAGCCAAAAGCGGTCGGGGGTCAACCGAGGTTTGCGCTCGCGGCTTGACACGCTCGCGCCGCGGCGGTATTCTCCCGGTCAGGGGCCACGACGGGTTCCCGGCACGGCAGGAGGAGCATTCGTATGGTCCGCATCACCGAGCCCTTCCACGGCGCCGTGCTGAACCGCCGGCACGGCGAGAACCTTCCAGACGGCCTCCGCATCGCCGTGCGCGGCGAGGCCGGCCTGCGCGACGCCGTGAGCGTCAACGGCCAGCCCGCCCGCCGCGCCGGCCGCGAGTTCGTTGCCGAGGTGGTTCTCCGCGCGCGCGAGACCGACCTCCTCGCGGTGGCCGAAGGCCCTGCCGGGCGGGCCGAACACCGCGTGCGCGTCGTGTGGGACCGCCACTCGCGCCCCCGCTACCGCGTCTCGATTGACGACAACAGCTTTTTCCTGCGCGACATCGCCCAGAAGGGCTATCGCTCGCTCTTCGACTGCTTCTATCTGGCGGGTCTGAAGCGCCTGAACGAGCGCTATGGGGCGCGCTTCAGCCTCAACATCTACTACACGACTGGCCCCGACTTCTCGCTGCCGCAGTTCCCCGACCGCTATCGCGGCGAGTGGGCCGACAACGCGGGCTGGCTGCGTCTGGCGTTTCACGCCTGGGCCAACGAGCCCGACAGGCCCTACCAGCACGCCTCGGCCCAGAAGCTCATCGCCGACCTCGACGCCGTGGCCGGCGAGATTCGCCGCTTCGCCGGCGACGCCGCCTACGCCCCGCCCACCATCATCCACTGGGGCATGGTCCAGCCCGAGGCCCTCCCCGCCCTCGCCTCGCGCGGCGTCCGCGTCCTCAGCGGCTACTTCGGCCGCGCGCCCTGGGGCTGGGATGTCAACTACCTTCTCGACGACGAGCGCTCCGAGCACCTCAGCCGCCACGACGCCCTGATGGACTTCACGAGCGGCATCGCCTTCTCCCGCGTGGACATCGTGTGCAACAACGTGCCCCTTGAGCGCATCGTGCCCACCCTCGCCCCGCTGGCCGACGACCCGAACACGGCCGAGATCATGGACCTTCTCACACACGAGCAGTACTTCTGGCCCTTCTATCGCCACCACGTGCCCGACCACTTCGAGCGGCTCGACGCGGCGATTCGCTGGGTCACCGAGCGCGGCTACCAGCCGGTCTTCTTCCACGAAGGCTTCCTCGGCGGCCCCGAGCCCGACTGAAACGGAGGCTGCCCGTGGCGACGGAACGCATCTACCTCGACTTCAACGCCAGCACGCCCATCGCGCCCGAGGTGGCCGCTGCCATGCGGCCGTTCCTCGCCGAGCACTACGGCAATCCCTCCAGCCTCCACTGGGCAGGCCGCCCCGCCAAAGAGGCCGTCGAGCACGCCCGCGGCCAGGTCGCCCGCCTCCTGGGAGCCGACCCCGCCGAAGTCGTCTTCACCAGCGGCGGCAGCGAGGCGAACAACCACGCCCTCAAAGGCGTCTTCTTCGCCCTCCGCAACCGCGGCAACCACATCGTCACCTCCGCCGTCGAGCACCCCGCCATCATCCAGCCCTGCCGCTTCCTCGAACGCATCGGGGCGAGGGTCACCTATGTGCCCGTGGACGGCACGGGGCTGGTGGACCCCGACGCCGTGCGCCGCGCCCTCACGCCGCAGACGATTCTCGTGTCGGTGATGCACGCGAACAACGAGGTGGGCACCGTGCAGCCGATCCGCGAGATCGCCCGCATCGCCCGCGAGGCAGGCGTGCTCGTCCACACCGACGCCGCGCAATCGGTCGGCAAGATCGCGGCCGACGTGAATGAGCTTGGCGTGGACCTGCTCTCGGTCGCGGGGCACAAGCTCTACGCCCCGAAAGGCGTGGGCGCCCTCTACATCCGCAAGGGCGCGCCCATCGAGCCGCTCGTCCACGGAGCCGGCCACGAAGCCGGCCGCCGCGCCGGCACCGAGAACGTCCTCCTCGACGTCGGCCTCGGCGCCGCCTGCGACCTGGCCCACCAGTGGCTCGGCATGCCCTACGTCCGCGAGTTGCGCGACTACTTCTGGTGGCAGCTTCAGCAGGCGTTCCGCGGCAAGATCGTCCTCAACGGTCACCCCACCAAGCGGCTGCCGAACACGTTGCACGTCAGCTTCCTCGGCCAGTCGGGCTCGGACCTCCTCGCCGTCCTGCCCGAGCTGGCCGCCTCGACAGGCTCGGCCTGCCACGCCGGCCTTGTCGAGCTATCGCCCGTCCTCAAGGCCATGGGCGTCTCGGACGAGGTCGGCCTCGGCGCCGTCCGCTTCAGCCTCGGCCGCACCACCACCAAGGACGAAATTGACCGCGCCCTCGACCTCCTCCGCCCCTTCTCCCGCGGCCCGGCCTGAGGCCGAGCGCCCGGCGGTAGCACACTACATGTTGTAGCCGTGCACTGGCAGACCACAACATGCCAGAGTCTCCCAGAGTCTCCCAGACTTCCCGGTTCATGCGCGGGATCTCGCATTGCCACCACATGTAGGGGCATATGCACGGGCGAACCACAATATGTAGCAAGTCGCCCGACTCGCCTGAGTCGCCGGTTCGTGGAGCACGTCTCACGCATCCCCAGGGGGGCGCAGTTGTGGGCGGCCAGTCCCTGCACCAGGCCCTTGGGCGGGGGGCTGAGGGGCATCCCTCCCACCCAGCGGCTACCCTATCTTTCTGCGCTCCCAGAAAGCGACCATGGCGCCCGTGGGGTCGGTGATGACGCTGAACCACCCGAAGCCCGGCACCTCGGTGCGGTCGCGCAACACCGTGGCGCCAAGCTCCTTGGCCCTCTGCGTCGTCGCCGCAACGTCGTCCACCCCGATATAGGCCAGCCAGTGCGGCGGGCAGTTGGGCACAGGGCACTTCGTGATCCCCCCGCCCACCCCCTCGCCCACGTGGACCACCGTGTAGCTCCCGTCATCGAACAGGATTTCGTCCAGCCGCCAGTCGAGCAGGCTGGCGTAGAACTCCTTCGCCCTCGCCACGTCATCCGTCTGGAGCTCCACGTGCACGAACGCATTGCCCATCGTCGCTCCTCCTTCCCACGGCGGCGGGGAGAGGTGTCAGGCCCCCAATCCTCACTCACGGCGGCACTCGTAGCCGCATCCGCGTCCTCACCGGGTGCCTGGCACGTTCCGCTCGTTACGCAGGCGCCCTGTGGCGGATGGGCTCCTCCGAGAGGCAACGCAGGGTCTACTTCCGGACCGCCTCCGCGCTGACGGTGATCTTGACGACGTCGCCGACGGGGCCGAGCATCTTGCCCATGCCAAAGTCGGAGCGCTTGATGGCGAACTCGCCGAAGAACCCGATGCGGTGCGCGCCCTCGGGGAACTCGGCCTCCTTGCCGCCGTGCAGCACCAGCGTCACGGGCTTCGTCACGCCGTGCAGCGTGAAGTCGCCGGTGATCTCGTAGGCGACGTCCGCCCCCGGCGGCGCAGCCGCCGCCTTTTTCACCGCCGTGCTCTTGAAGACGATCTCGGGGAACTCCTTGACGCTGAGGAAGTCCTCGCTGCGCAAGTGGGCGTCGCGCTTCTCGATGGCCGTGTCTATGCTTGTGGCCTTGATCGTCACCTCGCAGCTCGACGCGGCGGGGTTGTCGCGGTCGAAGGCGGCCTTGCCCGCGATCTCGTTGAACCGCCCGGCCACCCAACTGATGCCCAGGTGCTCGATCTGGAACGTCGCGGAGCTGTGCGCGGGGTCAATCACGTAGCTGCCCGCGCCCTCCGCCGCCGCGGCCCAGCCCGCGGCGCCCAGAAGAGCAACCAGCCCCACAGCGGCGGCCAGACGACGCCAGTGCGACCTGTCCATCTGCGGCCTCCTCAGTTACGGCGACACACACTCCCCCTAGGCCCTCATTCTAGCGCCCCGCGCGTCCGCGCGCCACCGGACTCTCGTCGCACGGCGCCAATCGGCGGAAACGCCAGGCGGCGGAGAGCAGGGGGTTGACTCCTCCGCCGGCCGTGCTACAGTGTGGCGCAGGCGGCGGCCGGGTCACTGTCCCTGGGAAGGAGCCAGCGATGGACTACGAGCGGATTCTGGTGTTCGGCGCGCACGCGGACGACGAGTTCCCGATGGCCGGCACGATGGCCAAGCTGGCCGATCAGGGGGTCGGGGTCTACGTGTGCACGATGACGAACGGGAACGAGGGCTACCCGAGGCCCGAGTGGCGCGACACGATCGTGGAGATGCGCCGCCGCGAGGCGGCCGAGGCCGACCAGGTGCTGGGCGTGACCCGCCGCTGGATTCTCGACGTGGAGGACATGGGCCTCGCGCTCACCAAGGCCACGCTGAAGGAGTGCATCCGCATCGTCCGCGAGGCGCGGCCGCACGCCGTCTTCACCCACGGCCCGCACGACCGCCACGGCGACCACCTGGCCACGCACACGCTGAGCATCCAGGCCACCTGGCACGCGGGCGAGCCGGTGGCGGCGGAGCTCGGGCCGCCCTGGCGCACGCCCCACGTCTACTACTACAAGAGCTGCGCTCTGCCGCTGCCGACCGTGGTGTTCGACACGACCGGCTACGCGCACAAGTTCGCCGAGGCGCGGGCCACGCAGGTCTCGCAGCACACCTTGTTCCGGCACACGAAGGAGGAGTTCCTGGCCGAGGCCGCGCGCATCAAGGCCGAGCGGCCGGCAGCGAGCGAACGCTTCTGGATCGTGGAATCGAACGTCCTGCCGGACTTCCTGCCGATGAAGTGAGGAGAGAGACCGCGAATCACGCGAATCTACGCGAATGAGGAGAGCATCAACCGGGCTGCTTGCCGGGCGCAAGCCGCTTCATGGCCGGGGGGCGGGTCCTATGACGGGGATCGGATAGCACGATGCGCTCGTACTCCAGGTCGGGGTAACTGCCGAAGTTCACGAGCAGCCCGAGTTGCATCCCAGTGGCACACAGGTAGTCGAAGACCTGGGAGCGATGCTCATCCGTAAGCTGAGAGGCAACCTTCAACTCCACAATGATCTTGTCGAAGCAGACGAAGTCCGGGACGTAGTGCTTCTTCAACGGCCGCCCCCGATACTCCAGTCGGAGCCCTCTGTGCGGGTCGAAGGGTATCTTCTGGAACTCGAACTCGATCTCCAGACACTCCTGATAGAGCGGCTCCGAGAACCCGTTTCCCTTGTCATTGTAGACGTTGAAACAGGCTCCAACGATGGCATAGCTCTCCTCGGGGTAGACGATCTCTGCCATCGGCTTCTCCTGCTTCATGCTCCATTCGCGAAGATTCGCGTGATTCGCGGTCGTTCCTCTCTTACCTCAGCAGCGGCAGCTTGACCGGGGCGTTCGTCTCGTAGCACCGCTGGGCGGCGAAGACGACTTCGTGGGTCTTGATGGCGTCCTCGAGATTGCAGTGGGACTCCCGGCCCGCGAGGATGCACTCGACGAAGTGGTCCATCTGCCCCTGGAAGGGGTGGTGGGTCACGTCGGCGCTGTCGGGCAGGATGGTGGGCAGCGTGACCCAGCCCTTCTGGCCGGGGAACTTGTGGCTCCAGATGCGGTTGTCGCGGATCGTGCCCCGGTCGCCGAAGACCTCGATGGGGAAGGTGTAGGGCATCACGCAGTCGGCGTTCACCGACACCTTGCCCACGGCGCCGTTGGCGAACCTTAGCAGCACCACCTCCAGGCCGTCGTACTCCATCGGCTTGTCGGTCTTGAGAAACTGGTTGGTGAGGTAGTTGAACTCCGTGTCCGAGCCCTTGCGCCAGCCGCCGCGGTAGGCGAACACCTCCACGGGGTCCGCTGCCTCGTATCGGCCCTGGGCCGCGAACCAGCGGCAGGCGTCCACCGCGTGGCACCCGCCGACAAGCAGCGCGCTCACCCCCGTGCTCGCCTTGCGCGCGTCGTCGTAGCCGCTCCACCACGAGCCGATGTCGTGCTCGTAATCCGTCTCCACGTAGTAGATCTTCCCCAGCGCGTCGTCGGCCACCATCGCCTTGATCGTCTCGAACAGCGGGTTCCAGCGCAGCACGAAGCTCACCACCGTCTTGACGCCCGCCTTGCGGACGGCCTTGCGCATGGCCCGCATCTCGTCGAGGCTGTTGGCGATGGGCTTTTCGATGACGATGTGCTTCCTCGCCTCGGCCGCGGCGATGGCGTTCTCGGCGTGAAGGTGCTGCGGCGTGCATACCGACACGATGTCCACACCCTCGTGGCGGAGGGCCTTGTCGAGATTGTCGTAGAGCCCCACATCCTTGAGCCCGGCCTCCTCGGCCCGCCGGCGGGCCGACTCGAGCTTGCGGCTCGACACCGCCACCACCCGCGTGTGGGGGTTCCTGGTGAACGCCGCAATGTGCTGGGTGGACACCCACCCCGCCCCGTGCACGAGCACGCCGAGCTGCTTCGCTGCCATGGCCGCTCCTCCAATGAAGGGTCCTCACACTTTGCCGCGCGGGCGGGGCGTTGTCAAGGCCGTCTCTCGTCCTTGCGCTCCGCGCGGGGACGAGACCTCGGCCGCTCCGCGGTCACAGGCACGAACGCGGAGCGGCCCCATCACCGCCCCCACGCGGAGCGCAGGCGCGAGGGGCGGGGGGCTTTGTGAAGGAGGCCGCCTTGACTCCGGCCCCGTCCCTCGCCATAATGCCCGCGGGTCGGCGGGAACAACTCACCCTCGTCCCGACACGCGGCGTGGGGACGAGGCTTCGGCCGCCCCGCGGCCGCCGGCACGGACGCGGAGCGTCCCCATCGCCGCCCCCGCGCGGCGCGCAGGGGCGAGGAGGCGAACGGAACCCACATGCACCTCTCCATCACCGTCCTCGGCACCACCACCTGCACGCCCGAGAAGGACGCGAACACGGCGTCGTTCGTCGTGGACCGGCGGGTGGCGGTGGACACGGGCTGGTACTTCACCGACCGGCTGCTGGCGTGCGGGATCAACCCGCTGGACATCGAGGCGGTCGTCTTCACCCACTGCCACCACGACCATATCCTGGGCCTGCCGCAGCTCGTCTTCTACTACGGCATCCAGGGCAGCGAGCGCCCCAAGCGGCCGCTCCGCATCTACGGCCCGGCCGGCGAGATCCGCCGCGTGGTGGACGATGCGCAGCGCTTCCTCCAATTCGACCGCTATCCCGAGCTCCGCTTCGGGATCGAGGTGACGGAGCTTCGCGGCGGCGCCGAGCTGGACATCGGCGGCCTGAGGGTGCGCACCTGCTCGGCCCGCCACAGCGTGCCCGGCTTGTGCTATCGCTTCGAGAACGCCGCCGGCGCCTCCGTGGTGTTCTCCGGCGACACCGCGTTCAACCCCGACCTCATTGACCTGGCCCGCGGGGCGGGGCTGCTCGTGCACGAGGCATCCTACGGCGCGAGAAGCGTCCGCGAAGACGGCAAGTGGGGCCACTCCGGCGCGCCCGACGCCGCCGAGGCCGCCCGCCAGGCCGGCGTCCGGCGCCTGGCCATCGTGCACTGCGCCCAGGCGAAGCTGGCAGAGGCCCTGGAGGCCGCCAAGGCCACGTTCCCTGCCTCGTTCGTCCCGGCCCAAGGCGAGGAATTGCAGGCGAGCCCCAATGGCTGAGAGGGTAGGGCGTGCCTCCTGGCACGGCGGGAGCGATGCGCGTGCCCGCAGGTGCCGGCGGCTCCCGCGGCCCGGCGGTCGTTTCAAGCTTGTCGAGGAATCTCCCAGGGGAGGCAACCGACGTGACGAGAGCCTGCTCGACCACGGCACGACAAGCGCCTGGGAGGTTCTTCGGCCGGCGCAGAACGACACGGCGCGAGCCCGGCAGTGCTTCTCCGTGTCTCTGTGGTTTCCCCTCTTCCCCGAGGCCCTGCGATGACTGAGCGCGAGCGGTTCCGCGAGACACTGCTCTTCGGCCAGCCCGACCGCATTCCGTTCTCGCCCGGCGGGCCGAGGGAGTCCACCCGGGCCGCGTGGAAGGCGCAAGGGCTCGAGAACCCCGAGCGCTACATGGACGCGTTGTTCGACATCCTGGGCTTCCGGCCCGACCCCCCGGAGAGGCCGGGCACCTGGCTCGGCGTGTCCTTCCAGATGATCCCCACCTTCGAGGAAAAGGTGCTCGAGCACCGCGACGGGCACTACATCGTGCAGGACTGGATGGGGGCGATCACCGAAATCTCGGACACCTACGACTACACCTACATCCGCTCGGCCAAGGACTTCGTGACCCGCAAGTGGCACAAGTTCCCGGTCGAGACGCGGGCCGACTGGGAGGCGATGAAGGCGCGGTTCGACCCGCAATCGGCGGGCCGCTTCCCCGCCGACTTCGAGGCGCGCTGCGAGCGGAACCGCGACCGCGACACCGCGCTGGGCATCCACTTCAACGGGCCGTTCTGGCAGCTCCGCGAGTGGTGCGGCTTCGAGGGCCTGTGCCTGAAGATGATCGAGGAGCCGGCCTTCGTGGCCGAAATGGCCGACTTCTGGGCCGACTTCGTCTCGGCCACGATGCGGCCCATCCTCGAGCGCGTGCAGCTCGATTACGTGGGCCTCTCGGAAGACATGGCCTACAAAGAGCACGCGATGATCTCGCCCCGCATGGCCCGCCTCTTCCTCCAGCCCGCCTATGAGCGCTGGGCGGCCGAGATTCACGCCAGCGGCTGCGACATCATCGACATGGACTCCGACGGCTACGTGGGCGAGCTGATCCCTCTCTGGATCGAGTCGGGCATCAACGTGTGCGACCCCATCGAGGTGGCGGCGGGGAACGATATCGTGGCGTTCCGCAGGGCGTTCGGCCGGCGGATGGCCTACAAGGGCGGGGTGGACAAGCGGGCGATCGCCAGGGGCGGCGACGTGATCGAGGCCGAGTTGGAGCGCATCCGTCCCGTCGTCGAGGGCGGCGGCTTCATCCCGAGCTGCGACCACGGCGTGCCGCCCGACATCTCCTGGGAGGACTTCGTCCACTACGCGCGTCTCCTGGCGGAACTCACGGGCTGGCGCTGAGACGCGAGGCGGATTGACTTCGCGGGGTCCTGCCCCTATAATCCGGGGTGGCGGCGGCGCAGCAGGTCCGGGGGTCACCATGGTCCCTGCCGATCTCCACGACAAGACGGTTCGCCTCCAGGCGAATATCGAGCGGGTGTTCATCGGCAAGCCCGAGGCGGTGCGCCTGGTGCTCGTGGGGCTGTTCGCCGGCGGCCACATCCTCATCGAGGACGTGCCCGGCGTGGGCAAGACCACGCTGGCCCGCGCGCTCGCCCGCTCGATCCGCAGCAGCTTCCGCCGCATCCAGTTCACGCCCGACCTCTTGCCCACCGACATCCTGGGCGTGCCGATCTACAACGAGGCCGAGGACTGCTTCATCTTCAAGCCCGGCCCGATCTTCGCCAACGTGGTGCTGGCCGACGAGATCAACCGCACCACGCCGCGCACCCAGAGCAGCCTGCTGGAGGCGATGAACGAGGCCCAGGTGTCGGTGGACGGCGCGACCCACCCCCTGCCGCACCCCTTCATCGTGCTGGCCACGCAGAACCCGCACGAGTTCGAGGGCACGTTTCCGCTGCCCGAGTCGCAGCTCGACCGCTTCCTCATGCGCATCGAGATCGGCTACCCCAGCCGCGACGACGAGCGGCGGGTGCTGGCGACGCAGCGCCTGGCCAACCCGCTGGACACCCTGGAGCCGGTGCTCGACGGCCCCGACGTGGTGGCCCTCCAGGCGGCGGTGCGCGAGGTGCGGGTGGACGACTCGATCTCCGATTACATCCTGGAGATGGTCGCGCGGTCGCGCCAGGCGCCCGAGCTGGAGATCGGCGTGAGCCCGCGGGGCGGGCTGGCGCTGTCGCGCGCGGCCCAGGCCCTGGCGCTCCTCGATGGCCGCGGCTACGTGTCGCCCGACGACGTGAAGCGCCTGGCCGTGCCCGTGCTCGCCCATCGCGTGATTCGCCGGGCGGCGCTCTCGGCCGGCAAGGGCGCCACCGAGCGCCAGATCATCCGCCAGATCGTCCAGGCCACCCCCGTGCCCGTGTGAGCCTCTATGGGCTTCTTCCCCGCCATCGCCGGGCTCGCCGCGCCTGTGGCCGAAGTGGATTGGCGCGGCGTGGCGCAGGCCGTCACCGCGGCATCGCTGCTCGTGCTGCTGGCGATCTACGCCGTGAGCGCCTGGCGGCGCGGCCAGCGCTCGCTGGCCGGCCAGCGCATCACGCGCTCGGGCGTGGCCTTCTCGCTGCTCACCCTGGCCGCCGCGCTCGTGGCGCTGCACACCAAGATCAACTTCCTCGTGCTGCTCTTCGGCATGCTGCTGTCGGCCCTGGTGCTGTCGTTCGCGCTCTCGCGGGCCACGATGCGGCGGCTGAGCTTCGCCCGGGCGCTGCCCGAGGGCGTGCACGCGGGCACGCCGTTCACGGTCGAACTCCGGGCCGCCAACGGCAAGCGCTGGCTCGCGTCGTATTGCCTGGCCGTGCGCGACGAGCTGCCCGAGGGCCTGGCCGCCGGGCGGCCGGGAGGCGTGGCCCTGGTGCTGCGGCCGCGCGAAACCCTCGCACTGTCCTACACGGCCACGGCGGCGCGGCGGGGCGTCTACCCGCTGCGCGCCGTCACCTACTCCACGCGCTTCCCCTTCGGGCTGTTCCATCAGGGACGCTCGCGGCCGGTCCCGGGCGAGCTGGTGGTCTATCCCCGGCTGGGCGTGGTGTCGGCGGAACTGCTCGGGCGCGCCCGGGCGCTGGCCCTGGCGCGCCACCGCTCGCGCGGGGCGCGCGGCGAGGAGGAGTTCCGCGACCTGCGCGAGTACCGCCACGGCGACAACCCGCGGCGCATCCACTGGAAGACCTCGGCCAAGCTCGGCAAGCCGCTCGTGCGCGAGTTCGAGTCCGTGGCCAGCGAGCGGGCCCTCCTGCTGCTTGACACGCGGTGCCCGGCCAGCGGCGACGAGCGGCTCGAGGCGGCCATCAGCTTCGCCGCCTCGCTGGCGCGCGACCTGCTGCACCGCGGCTTCGCCCTCGGCCTGGCCGCCTACGCGCCCGACCTCGTAGTCGTGGGCCCCGCCCAGGGCGCGGCGGGCCTGCGCCTGCTCCTCGAGGCGCTGGCGCGCCTCGAGCCCGCCCCCGCCCGCACCCTCTCGGAGCTCGCGGCCGAGCCGCGCGTGCGGGCCCAGGGGCGCCTCCTCGCCATCCTGGCCGTGCGCCAGGCCGACGACGATGCCGCGGCGGCCGCCGACCTGCTCCGGCGCCAGCAGCCCTGGGTCCTCATGGTGGACGCCTCGGCGCCGTCGTTCGCGGACCTCTTTCAACTCCGTCACGACGGCACGAGCCAGGACGAATAGCGGTTGGGCCAGGCGCCCCGTGCGCCCGCAGTGGACACCGGCCGCGTGTTCAGGGTAGAATCACGGGGCAACGGCAGCAGTCCAGATGGAGCGACCATGATTCGAAAGCTGAACCTCCTCGTGGCCATCGCCGCCCTGGCCGGGGTGGTGGGCATCTTCGTGCTGATGCGGCGGCCGCACTCCGACCCGAGCGCCGCCCACCCCCGCGAGGGCGTGGTGATCCAGGAGAAGGTGATCCACGTCTACGGCCGCGGCTACACCCTCGCGCGCCTCGCCCAGGTGGCCGCCGAACTCGGCCAGCCCGAGGTGCTCACCTACAACCCCAAGCGGCGCGAGGCCACAGCCAATGCCAGCCTCATCATCCACGGCAGCCTCCAGATCGGCGACCCCGGCGACCCCGCGCTCGGCGAAACGCTCCTCCTCAACACCATCGTGTGCGGCGACCTCCAGGTGCAGGTGGCGCCCGACGGCGAGCTGCGCCTCTACCATTCCGTCCTTCAGACCGTCAGCCAGGTGATCACCGAGGACAAGTGCAGCCGCGGCTACTACTTCTTCGCCGACGGCCGGCTCGTGGCCGCCGACAGCCGCATCCTCTACATGTCCGGCGCCCGCGGCAAGACCGTGACCGGCAACTCGCAGGCCGACGTCGAGCGCGTGGCCTTCGCCCTCAGCGACGACGTGTCGTTCCACGCCTACAACGCCGACGGAGCGAAGCTGGCGATCCGCGACTCGCAGTTCCTGTGCGAGGGCCGCTACGGCGTGTGGGTCGAGGGCTCGGGCGGCGAGCCGCTGCGCCTCGTGCGCTGCCGCCTCGCGGGCACCGAGGCCGACCTGTACCTCAGCGGCCGCCGGCCCGAGGCCGAGCTGATTGACTGCCAGTTCTCCCGCGACAAAATCCGCTTCATGCACAACAGCGGCCGCGTGGCCGTGCGCTGGACCGTCACGGTGAAGGCCGTCGAGCGCGGCACCGGCAAACCCGTGGCCGGCCTCGACATCGTGGCCGCCAACGAAGGCCGCGCCGCCGAACGCGTCCGGGGACGCACGCGGGAGGATGGCACGTGCCCCCTCGTGCTCACCGAGTACTTCGCCACGCCCGCCTATCCCAGCGGCGGCGAGCCCGCCAACGCGCCCACGCCGCACCGCATCGCCGCCGTGGCCGCCTCGGGCAGGGTGCTCGCCGAGGTCCGCGGCCACGCGGTCCACGGCGCCCTGGACACCGTGACCCTCGAGATCCACCCCGAGGATCGGGCCTCCCTGCCCTGAATGACGCGCCGCGCGCCCGGCGCCCCCCGGGCGGGGCCTCCGCGCCCCGCGGCTCCCCGGCCCTCCACCTCGCGGGGCAGGGACGCCCCGCCCACACGAACTCCGCCCCCCGCCCCGCCCCGGCGCCGTTTGGCAGGCAACGGCCAATTGGGTATGATAGCCTGACAGGGGAGGGGAGAGGCGCGCAGAGGGTCTGGCCCGCGGGCCGCATCGGGGCGGAGCCGCGGGAGGCAGGCCTTCGGGAAAGGGACGGACCTCGCAACATGTCCTCCGCCGTGCTGGTCGAGCTCGCCGGCCTCGTGGTGTTGTTCCTGCTCTCCGGCTTCTTCTCGGCCTCGGAGACCGCGCTCTTCTCGCTGAGCCGCGCGCGCGTGCAGCGCCTGGGCGAGACCGGAGGGCTGACGGGCCGCACCGTGGCCGCCCTGCTCGCCCGGCCCCAGCGCCTGCTCATCACCATCCTCGTGGGCAACATGGTCGTGAACACGGCCGCCTCGAGCATCATCGCGGCCTCGATCACGCTCCGCCTCGGCGACCAGGGCGTGGCCCTCGCCATCGCCCTCACCACGTCGCTGCTCCTGATCTTCGGCGAGGTGACACCCAAGACGCTGGCCGTGCGGCACGCCGAGGCCCTGGCGCGCGGCGTGGCGCTGCCGCTCCTGTGGTTCTCCAAGGTCATCGCGCCCGTCCGCTACGTGCTCCGCTCGATCACCCGCGGCCTCCTCGCCGTGCTGCGCCGCGGCCACATCGAGAGCGCCAACCTCCTCACGCGGCACGAGTTCGCCGCCGCCCTCGAAGTCGGCGAAGAGGCCGGCGTCATAGACGAGCACGAGGCCGACATGGTCGAGCACATCATCGAGTTCCCCACCATCGCCGCCCGCGAGCTGATGGTGCCGCGCACCGAGATGGTCTGCGTGCCCGAGTCGGCCACCATCGAGGAGGCCCTCAAACTCGCCCAGCGCACCCACCGCTCGCGCCTGCCCGTCTACGGCGAGAGCGTGGACGACATCTGGGGCGTCTTCGACATCCGCGACCTGCCCGCCTGGCGCAGCCGCGGCGTGTGGCAGCAGACCCTGCGCGACTTCGTCCGCGAGCGCGACGCCGCGCCCAAGCCGCCCCAGCGCCCCCTGGTGCGGCCCGCCTTCTTCGTGCCCGAGTCGCGCCGCGTCGGCCAGCTCCTCCGCGACATGCGCGAGGGCGGCAACCACATGGCCGTGCTCCTCGACGAGTACGGCGGCACCGCCGGCCTCGTGACCCTGCGCGACCTCGTGGACGAACTGGTCGGCGGCGTGCTCACCCGCGAGGCCGACAGCAGCCGCCTGTGCCGCAAAGGCGACGGCTGCATCCAGGTGCTCGGCGAGGCCCGCGTGCGCGACCTCAACAGCGACCTCGGCTTCGCCCTGCCCCTCGACCGCGCCGACACCATCGGCGGCTACGTGCTCGACCTCATCGGCGAGCTCCCCAGGCCCGGCGCCGAGGTGCACGACGAGCACTTCACCTACCGCGTCCGCCGCCTCAGCGGGCGCCGCATCATGGCCATCGAGGTCCGGCCCCGCGACCCCGAGAGCGAAGTGTGGCAGCGCGTCTGGCAGGGCGGCCAGTGCGCGCCCGCCGCCGAGGAGGCGCCCCCGCCATGATCACCGCGGCGATCCTCTTCGTCGTCTTCTGCCTGCTCCTCGAGGGCGTCTTCTCCGGGTCCGAAACGGCCCTCATCTCGGCCGACCGCGCCCAGCTCCGCGCCGCCTCGCGCCGCGGCGACCGGCGCGCCACCCTCGTCCTGCGCC
Source organism: Planctomycetota bacterium (assembly GCA_035384565.1). Taxonomy (NCBI): domain Bacteria; kingdom Pseudomonadati; phylum Planctomycetota; species Planctomycetota bacterium. The sequence continues at coordinate 140,785 of DAOOIT010000004.1, forward strand.
TCCTCCAGCGCTCCGAGGCCCTGCTCAGCACCACCCTCGTCGGCACCAACCTCTCCGTCGTCGCCGGCACGTCGCTCGCCACCCTCGTCGTCGGCCACTACGTGCCCCACGAATGGGAGACCACCGTCACCACCCTCCTCATGGCCCCCCTCATCCTCATCGTCGGCGAAATCGTCCCCAAGTCCATCGCCCGCGCCGCCGCCAACTCCATCGCGCTCCGCATGGCCGGCCTCCTGCGGGCCGCCCAGACGGCCCTCTCGCCCATCGTCTTCGTGGTCTCGCGCATCGCCGAGGCCGTGCTCGCCCTCCTGGGCAGCCGGCCCACCAACGACAACCCCTACGTCACCCGCGAGGAACTGATGGTCCTCGCCGACATGGGCGAGGACCACGGCGCCATCGTCTCCGAAGAGCGCCGCATGATCCACAGCGTCCTCGAACTGCGCGAGCGCCCCGTCGCCTCGGCCATGGTGCCCCTCGTCAACATCATCTCCGTGCCCGTCACGGCCACCGTCGCCCAGCTCGACGAGGTCGCCGCCCGGGCCGGCTTCTCGCGCTACCCCGTCTACGAGGGCCGCGTGGACAACATCGTCGGCATCGTGAGCGTGGTGGACGTGCTGCGCAGCGACCTGCCGGGCGACCCCGCCGCCACCCCCATCGCCCCCTTCATCCGCCGCGAAGTCAATTACGTGCCCCAGACCAAGCCCGTCGGCGACCTCCTCCGCGAACTGCGCTACGGCCCCGTCCCCATGGCCATCGTCGTCGAGGAGCACGGCGGCGTCGTCGGCCTCGCCACCGCCGCCGACCTCGTCGAGGAGATCGTCGGCGAAATCTACGACGAGCGCCTCGGCGCCCCCCCCAGCCTCATTGCCCCCGGCAGCAACGTCTTCGAGTGCGACGGCACGATGGACGTGGATGAGCTCGCCGAGCTCACCGGCCTCGCCATCCGCAAGGAAGGCTTCGAAACGGTCGCCGGCCTCGTCACCAGCCTCGCCGGCCGCATCCCCCGCAAGGGCGAGCACATCTCCTTCGGCCCCTTCCGCGTGGACATCCTCGAGGCCACCCCCCGCCACGTCCGCCGCCTCCGCTTCACCCGCGTCAGCAGCGGCGCGCGCTGAAGCCCCTCTGCCCTCGCCCCCGTGCCCCACGCCCGCGCTCGGCCGCCAATCGCCCGTTCTCGCTCTTCCGGCCATACCTGCTCACCCTCCCGAGGTGCCCGGTATGGCCGGAACCGCGAGGACCGCCCATTCTCGCCCTTCCACCCATACTGGCTCACCTCCTCCCCCCAAGGGTGAGCAAGTATGAGCTCCTGCCCCGCCGCCCCGCCGCATCCGCGCATCCGCCTGCCGACATCGGCATCCCCGGCACCGGCATGGGCGCACACCGCCCCGGGTGTGGGCCGGGATTGTAGGCAGGGTGATGGTCTCTGGAGCCTGAAGGTCTCGCATGAGATAGCCCAGGGCAACGCCCTGGGTTCAGCGGGATCCACGAGTCCAGCCCTGAAGGGGCGAGATAGAAGCTCTCGATTCCGCCCTGTCAGGGCTGCCGCGGGGCGGTCTTGTTCCCAGGGCGTTGCCCTGGGCTATCCCATTTCGCTCCTTCGGAGCTCCCGCCGCCACCTACAATTCCGGCCCACACCCCACCGCCCCGCCGCGCTTGAATCCCGACCGATTCTGCGCGAGAATCGCGGGCGTGGCACAACGGCCTCGGATGTCTGTCTTTCTCTCAGAAAGGAGTTGCCGATGAGAAGGGCCGTGATGCTGGCGACGTTGGGCATCGTGTTGCTGGGGCTTGCGCGAGCCGTTCCTGCCGCCGAGGAGGGCGCCACCCAGACCAAGACGGGGGTGGTGAAGAAGGTGGATGCCGCGGCCAACCAGATCGTGGTCATGGTCAAACGCGAGCTCACCTTCGCCGTCACCGAGGCCACCAAGATCGTCCAGGGCGATCAGGCCAAGAAGCTCGCCGACATCAAGGTGGACTCCAAGGTCACGGTGGAGTACACCCGCAACGGCGACACCCGCACGGCGGTCAAGATCACCCTCCTCCCTGAGAACTAAGGTCTGCCCCTGCCATTGCCCGGCTGCGCCTCGGCCCCCAGCGCAAGCGCCACAGGGCGCGCGCTGGGGCCGAGCGGTCGCCTCAGCTCGGCACGTGCAGCTCGACGATGTCGCGGTCGCGCAGCACGTGGTCGCGCGGCACCTGCTGGCCGTCGAACTTGGCCGACCCCCACACGCAGGCGTACTTGAGCTTCTCGGGGAACTCGCGGTGGACGGCCCGCGCCATGTCCACCACCGAGCTGCCCCGCGGCAGGATGAACGGCGCGCCCAGGTCGGGCGGCTTGCCCGGCTGCTTGCAGTAGACGCGAATGACGTCCAGCGTCGTGAAGAGGTGGGAGACGAAGGCGTCGAGGTTGTGCCGCGTGGTGGCCGACACGGAAAGCATGGGCAGCCGCTCGCCGTAGAGCTCGCGGAGCGCCGCGAAGGTGTCGGCGGCACCCGGCAGATCGTCCTTCGTGCCCAGCACGAGGGCCGTCTTGAGCTGGCGGCCCTCGGCGTCGCGCTCGTCGCGCCCCACGCGCCGCCCGACGGGCCAGATGCCGCGGTTCGTCAGCACGTTCAGGCAGCCGTCGAGCTGCTCCAGCGCGTCGGAGGCCGCGAGGTCCACCACGATCGCGATGATGTCGGCCGAGCGGTACGCGCCCATCATCCCTGGCGGCACCGCCTCGGGCGTCATGGGCGGCATGTCCACGAGCTGGATCGGCACGTCCTCGTGGAAGGCCATGCCCGGCACGGGGGCGTGGGTGCCGAAGGGGTAGTCGGTCACGCTCACCCGCGCGTTGGTCAGGGCGCCTACGAGGGCCGACTTGCCGCAATTGGGGAAGCCCAGGAGCACCACCTGGCCGGCCCCGCCGCGCTCGACGTGGAAGATGTCGCGGCTGCGGGCCCCGGCCTTCGTGGCCGGCGCCTCCTTCATCTTGGCGATGCGGCGCTTGAGGTCGGCCTGCATGTGCTCCGTCCCCTTGTGCTTGGGGATGGTGGCCAACATCTCCTCGAGCGCCGCCAGCTTCTCCTCGTGCGTCTTCGCCTGGCGGTACTGCTCGTCGGCGCGCTTGTATTCCGGCGACAGATTGGCGGGCATCTCCACTCCGTCCTGTTCAGGGATACCAACAGGATACCCGCCGTCGCCCGTCGAGTCAACGTTGATCCGCGCGGGCGAATGTGCTACACCCGCAGGCCATGAACGCGCCTGCGCCCGAGCCCATGTCCCGCGCCCGCGGCTACCTGCTCGTGCTCGCGTGCGCCGTGCTGTGGAGCCTGGGCGGCCTCTTCGTCAAGGTGCTGCGCCAGCCGCGCTTCGACATGGCCCCCGGCGCCATCGCGTGCCTGCGGAGCGCGGCGGCGGGCCTGCTGCTCGCCTGGGCGCTGCCGCGTCTGGCCCGGGCGCCCCGGGGGCTGGCCATTGCGTCGGGCCTCGCCTACACCCTGGTCGTGGGCAGCTTCGTGTTCGCCGTGGCGGGCACCACGGCGGCCAACGCCATCTTCCTCCAGTACGCCTATCCCGTCTTCGTCGCCGTAGGGGCCGTGTGGTTCTTCCGCGAGCGGGTCGGCGGGCGCACCGTGGCTGCGCTGGGCCTCGGCCTGGCCGGCGTGGCCGTGATCCTCGTGGGGTCGTGGGCGCCGGGGCAGCGCGTGGGGCTGGTCTGCGGCTTCGCCAGCTCGATTGCCTTCGCGGCGCTGGCCCTGCTCCAGCACGCCATCCAGAGCGGCAGCCCGGTCGCCCTCTCGGCCCTCTACAACCTCATGGCGGCTGCGCTCCTGCTGCCGTTCGCGTGGGGCAAGCTGGGCGGCTTGTCCGCCGAGGCCCTGCTTCTCGTCGCCGCCATGGGCACGATCCAGCTCGGCATCCCCTACGTTCTCTTCATTCGGGGCATTCGCGCCGTGCCGGCCACCGACGCGGCGCTCCTCACCCTGGCCGAGCCGATCCTCAACCCCGTGTGGGTGTGGCTGGCCGTGGGCGAGAGCCCGAGCGCGAGCACCCTCGTGGGCGGAGGGCTGATCCTCGTCGCGCTGCTCGTGCGCTTCGCCCACGTGGCCCCGCGCGATTCGCGCCGCGGAGTGTCTTGACAACGCCGAGACCTGTGATATGATCCCGGTAGACAAGCCCCTGGCACCGAACGAAGCGCTAAGCCGCTCAGTTCGGCGAGTTCCAGTTGCCGGAGCGCCTGAGACTGTTCAGACCTGCCGGGCCTGGGCCTGGCAGCGCTCTGAGACGCCTGTCTCAAAGCCGAAGGCGTGCCACTCGCACGCGGGCGCAGGGTTGCAGTGGAGCCAACCGAGCTGAGCGGCTGCCTCGCGCCTGGGCCGGCGGGTGTCGGATTGATTTGACATTTCCCCCCTTTCTTTGCTATCCTAGAGCCGGACATCGGGGCGTGGCGCAGTTTGGCTAGCGCGCTTGAATGGGGTTCAAGAGGTCGCTGGTTCGAATCCAGTCGCCCCGACCATTTTTCAAAAAGGGCCGTTCGGCGAGAAAGTCGAACGGCCTTCTCTTTGTCAGAGCGAGACTTACGCTCGATACGGTACGGTTCAAACTCACGCAATCCAGAATCTCGCGTTTCTCCTCCGAGTTTGAACCTTCCCACAATTCCGCGAGCCTCTGGCTGAAATCGAATAGCGCCAGGGCGCGCACGGGCGCGTCAGGGGCGTAGTTGTTTGCCCGGCTGAGCGATTCCTCCACTTCCGCCGTCTGGCGCTTCAGTTCCGCCGTTTTCGCTTGGAAGACTGCTTCCTCGATGGCTCCCGAAAGGTAGCCGGTGAGGAGACGGTCTTGCATCCCGGCAAGTTCCGTGCGGCGTTTGGCGAGCGCCTGTTTCCGTTGCCGCTGGAGATCCTCGACATCCGAGAAGGCCGCCCGGATGGTGGCTCGGAACCACTCGGCGATGTCGGGCGGCATCTTGAACGAGCCCAGTTCCTCCCGGATGATGTCCTCCAAGTCCTCCTCTCGCCACCGAAGCGGCGGATGGTCACCGGCCGGATTGTTGTTGGCGCACCGGTAATAGACGTGCTCGCGGACACCGCCGTCAAGGAGTTTGCGCCGAATGCGCTCGCCGGTCATGGCGAAGCCGCAGTACGCGCACCGGATAAGCCCGCCGGAAAACAGGTGGACGTGATGCGACATACGGCGGTTCCGGCCATTCAGGATGTCCTGGCACGTCTCGAAGGTCTTCCGGTCGATGAGGAGCCGGTACTTGCCTTGGTGGACACTCCCGTTGCGATGCAGTTCGCCGATGTAGAACCGGTTATTCAGGATGTAGGACAGAGCCGACCGGTTGAAGCTCGGTTGGCTCGGTCGGTAAATGAACCCTTCCGCCGCGAGTTGGTCCCGCAGGCGCTCGAAGGTGTACCTGCCGGTGGAGTAGAGCTCGAAGATGCGAAGGACGGCCTTCGACTCCACGGGATGGGGCTGGACCGGCTCGTTCTTATCCTCCACGTTAAGGTAGCCGTAAGGCGCGAGTCCCGTGGGCCATCCTTGGCGGACCTTCTCGTCCATGCCTTTCAAGACCTCGGTGCGTAGGTTGTCCGAGTAGTACTGCGCCACGGCGGCCATGACGTTGAAGGACAGCGCACCAGCCGCGCCAGGGCCGAACTGGTTCTCTACGAAGGCGAGCTGGACGCCGCACTCGTCTTCGAGTTCCTGAAGCCTGACGGCGTCTCGCATGTTCCGGCAGACACGGTCGAGCTTGTGGGAAAGGATGACCTTGATCTTCTCGCGCTTGGCGTTGGCCCTTACCCACCGGAACATATCGTTGAAGGCGACCCGTTCCGCGCCTCGCTTGGCCGACTCGGCCACCACGAACTCCCGCAAGGCTGTCCAGCCGTTCTTGGTCGCCCGGTCGCGGCAGGCGCGCAACTGGGCGTCAATCGAGTACCCTTCCTTCTGTTCGCGGGACGACACCCGCGCCCAAATCACGACATTCATTCGTGCACGCCTCCTTTCCGCCCTTCGATCTTCAGCATGACCTCGGCAAGGCGTTTGACGTTGAGCAGCATCTCAATCGCCTCGTCCTCCGAGACCGGGCGTCCGTAGGCCCTGGACCAGACCTCTTGCGTGTACCGCAGGAGGTCGTCCGTTATCCACGCGAGGGACAGCGGACGTCCCGAAGCCGCTTCGGGCAAGGGATCATGAGGCGGATTCCCCGCCGGAAATCCAGTGGTTTCTTCGGGAATCTGCGAGATTTCTTCCTGCCCAACGATTGCGCATGTCTTGTTCATAGGCCGCGCACCCATGCGTCGAGACCGCGCTTCTCAAACTGTTCCCGGATGCGGTCGATTGCCCGGTCAAGCTCATAGCGAGACACGCCTATTGCCTTGGCAATGTTGAAGCGGTTCTCGCCTCTGGACAGCGCTGCGCAGATGACCTGCTCCTGCGGCGTGAGCCTGGCGACCGCATCCCGGACGTCGAGCGCCAGCGCGACAGCGCGCTCCTGGGACTCGACCATCGCGTCCTGGACGGGTTGGCCGTCCCGGACGCCCATGAGTTCCTTGAACCGTTCGTGATGCTTGTGGTGGCGGGCCCTGCCGCGCTGAATGAATGTGAGCTGCTTGTCGATGAGGGCGGTGAGCGCTGTGTTCTCCGTCGCGCCGTTGGACTTTTCCGGCTCGAACCGGAAGTCCATCACCGCCTGAATAACATCCTGTTGAACGTCCTCCAACTCGTCGGGCCGGAATCCCTTTCTCCGCGCCCTGTCCAAGATGAGATCAACCTTCCACGCCTCGACCAACTGACCGTAATCGTTTCGCATGTCCGCACCCTTTCAGAAAAGTGGGCCTTGGCTCCGAACCATTCGGAGCGCGGACATCTATATTTATGGCTCATCGGGCTGATCTCATTACGGCTCATTATGCAACCGCCAGAATCATGTGCGTGCATGATGCGCGGGCTCACAGGCTCATGCGCGCATTATGCACGCATATGTTTTTGAGCGGTTCTCAACAATGAGCCTGCCGAGCGGCAAACAACCCTGTGGCGCGGCGGAATGGTCCGCCGCCGAGTCGCAGGGAGACAAGAAATGGCCCGAGCAAGAAGGACGGACCCACTCACGTCCCACCAAGCGGCAGAAGAGGCCGAAGCGAGTGGACGCGCTCACGCGCAGCGGCAGCTCTGCCTCGCGGAAGTATTGAAAAACCCCGGCAAGACGGCGGCGGAGATCGCCGTGGCGACCGGTCTGGAGCGGCACGCGCCCTCCCGGCGTCTGCCGGAACTCCGCGAGGCCGGACTCGTCACGAACGGCCGTTCCCGCATCTGCGCCGTCACCGGCAGGCTCAGCATCACCTGGTTCACGGCGCAGCCCCAGGAGGTGCAGCCGTGACCACGCCGAAGAAGCCTGACTTTCTCATCCGCGAGACCGACGCCGAATACCGCGAGAAGGCCAAGACGCATCTCACCTCGCATCAGCTCGCGGACTTCCGCCGGTGCCCGCTGCTCTTCTGGCAGAAGGTCCAGGGGCTCGTACCGGACGAGGACCGGCCCGCTTACCTTCTGGGCCGCGCGTCCCACGTGCTCATTCTCGAAGGGCGCGAGAGGTTCGACGCGGAGTACGCAGTCGGCGGGCCCATCAACACCCGCACCGGCAAGCCCTACGGCGCGAACACCCAGGCCTACGCCGACTGGGCGGCGGCGCAGGGCAAGCCCGTCCTGACCGACGAGCAGTTCGCCCTCATCGTCAATATGGCGACCGGCGTCCGGTCGCACCGGCTGGCACTCGACCTTCTGTCGGACGGCATCGCCGAAGGTGTGGTGCGCGCCGAATACTGCGGCGTGCCGTGCCAAGCGCGTCTCGACTGGTTTCACCCGCTCCACGGCATCGTGGACTTGAAAACGTGCGACGACCTCACGTGGTTCGAGGCCGACGCGCGGCGCTTCCAGTACGCGCACCAGATGGCGTTCTACCGCGCCGTCCTGCGCGTCGCCGCCGGAGGCGCGTTCCCGGTTCATTTCATCGCGGTCGAGAAGAAGCCGCCGTTCCGGTGCGGCGTGTGGCAGGTGTCGGAGCAGGCGCTTGCCATCTGCCAGCTCGATAACGAGGCGGCGGTCGAGCGGCTCAAACAGTGCAAAGCTTCGGACTCATGGCCCACGGGTTACGAGGAGGTCCGTTTCTTTGATTACGTCTGAGCGCGCGGCGCGGACGGGATGGCGTGGCCGGGATAGGGCCACCCGGTTGAGACTCCCCGTGCCTGTCCGCCCGCCGCTCTTTTTCGCCCGGAGACGGGCAAGGAGACAGTGACAAATGGGACTCATGCAAGCCATCCAGCGCGGCAAGCAGCCGATGCCGCCGCGGCTGATGGTCTACGGAACGGAGGGCATCGGCAAGAGCACGCTGGCGGCGAACGCGCCGAAACCGATCTTCGTGCAGACCGAGGACGGCCTGAACGAGATCGCCTGCGAGAAGTTCCCGCTCGCCGCGAGCGTGGACGACGTGCTGGCTGCGCTCACGGAACTCGGCGCGGAGCAGCACGACTACCAGACGGTCGTCATCGACAGCCTCGATTGGCTGGAGCGGCTCATCTGGGACGCGGTCTGCCGCGAGTTCCGCGTATCGAGCATCGAGAAGGCCGACGGCGGCTACCAACGCGGTTACGTCCATGCCCTGACGCACTGGCGGCGGGTCGTGGATGCGCTGAACGCGCTCCGCGTCGGCAAGGGCCTGGCGGTCATCCTCATCGCCCACGCCAAGGTGGAGAAGTTCGAGGACCCCGAGGCGACGACCTACGACCGCTA
>DAOOIT010000005.1:0-43792 GCA_035384565.1 Planctomycetota bacterium
GCGGCCCGAATCGGCGGCGTCGCAGCCTCACGCGGATTCTTGGACAGGCTCCTAGGTACAGGAGGGACGCTGCCATGACCCAACGCCAGATAGGCCAGACACTTCTGCGACTCGTCCAGGGCGACCTCACGATGCAGGATGTGGATGCCATCGTGAACGCCGCCAACCCCTCGCTGATGGGGGGCGGCGGGGTGGATGGCGCCATCCACAGGGCCGGCGGCCCAGCCATCAAGGACGAGTGCCGCGCCATCATCTCGCGCATCGGCCGCCTCGCCACCGGCAAGGCCGTGATCACCTCGGCAGGCCGCATGCCCGCCAGGCATGTCGTTCACACCGTCGGCCCCGTGTGGCACGGCGGCACCGCGAACGAGGATGAACTGCTGGCCGATGCCTACCGCAACAGCCTCCAGGTCGCCGCCGACAACGGCTGCCGCACCCTGGCCTTCCCGAGCATCAGCACGGGCGCCTACGGCTTCCCCACCGACCGCGCGGCACGGATCGCCCTGCAAACCATGGCCGACGCAATCCCCCACCATCGGTTCGATGAGGTGCGTGTCGTGCTCTTCCTGCCGGGCGACCTCGAGATCTACGCTGCCGCCCTCTCCCAGATCCCTTGAGTCCAGTGCCGGTTTATGCGCTTCTGCGACGTATTTATGATGCTGTAACAGCATGTACTGCTGCCAACAGCAAACAGACCCCATTGGCAACGTGCCGTCACGCCGTCCAGCGACCCTCTCCAGCCCTAAGTGTTTAGCATGAATAAGCCCATCAGGACACGGCGATCCTGGTGCGACTGCCGTTGGGCAGCCTGGGCCGGGTGCCGCGGCACCAGCGAGGGCCGCCCCATAACCCTCTATGCCGCAATGCCTTACGCTCTCCGGCCATTCCCATCCATACTTGCTCATCCCCCAGATGAGCAGATATGGCCGGAGCCGCGAGAATCGCCCATTCTCGCCCATCTACCCATGCTGTATCACTCTCCTCCTCACAGGGTTGATACAGCATGGGCAGGCGGCGCCCGTCAGCCGCTCGGTGCGGCCCTCCCGAGGAACCGCCAGGTTCGCCAGGAGCCGGCATGCCCACACCCAGCCCCGGGCCGGCCCAGCCGGGGTTGCCAAACCCAGAAGAGCCGCAAATCGCTAGAATACCCTCAGAGAGAGGCGGATTGGCCGCCGTGGTTCGACCAAAGGCCCATAACAGCACACGAGATATGGCGCCGTCAAAATATTTGCATACTGTCATAAATTATCCTTGACAATGCCATATAAGTTCGGATAATGGCGCTTCGCATGGAACGACGTTATGCTCGCGCGGGCCCCTTGGCCGACAGCGAGAGCGGATAGACGGGCATCCCCGTGCCCAGCCCGTGCGTCCTGGAGATCCCCGCGTGCGGTTCTTTGGACAGTTTGCCCAGCGCCTCGATGCCGAGCGTAGGGTGATGCTGCCCAAGGCGTTCCGCGCGGCCATCGGGGAATCCGACCTGGAGAGGGGCCTGATGCTGGCGCGGGGCCTCGATGGCTGCATCTGGCTCTTCACGATGGGCGCCTGGGAGGCGGCCGTGGCGGAGCTGGGCCAGCGCGTCTTCGCCAGCACCGAGGCGCGGATGCTCGAGCGCCTGTTCCTCGGCGGAGCCGTGGCGGTGAGCGTGGACAGGCTGGGCCGCATCCCCCTCCCCGAGGGCTTGTGCGCTCGGGCGGGCATCACCGGCGAGGTGTTGCTCATCGGGGCCGCCACGCGGGTGGAGATATGGGATCCCGCGCGCTGGCGGGCGCTGGAGAACGAGGCCTTGGGGCGATACGAGGAGCTGGCCGAGCGGCTCGCCTGAGCCGCCGGCCGCGGGCCAGGCCGCGTATCAAGCCGTCACCGGGGTGAAGGCCATGCCACCAGACGACCCAACGAAGCGCATCGTCTTCGCCGCCTCGCCCGAGCTCATGGCATCGCTCGAAGGCACGGCGGGTGAACTGGGCCTCAGCAAGATTGGGACGATCCGCCTCGCGGTCGCCATCCTCACCGAGATCGTGCAGCAGGCCAGCCGGGGCGGCCGGCTCATCCTGCGCGACCCCGAGGGCCGCGAGCGCGAGCTGTGGCTGCCGCAGATCGCTCCGCGGCGTCCCCCCTCCGCCGGCTGACCCCTCCCCTCAGTCCAGCCGCTTGAGCCAGAGGTCCTTGAACTGCACCTTCATGGGCGGGCCCTGGTGCACCTGGAGGCCCAGCACGCCCTCCGTCAGGCGCTTGGGGTCGTCGTCCTGGAGGTCGGCCATCACCACGCCGTTGATCGTCAGCACCACGCGGCCGCCGCGGCAGAGAATGCGGTAGTCGTTCCACTCCTTGGGCTTGTAGGCCTTGAGGAGTTCGGCGGGGTCGCCGAGCGCCTCGACCTTGCGCGCGCCCTTCTCGTCAATCGCTACCTTCTCGCCGCGGTTGGCCAGGATGCCGCGGCGCAGATACTCCATGATGGTGCCGACCCACTTCGGGTCCTCGGCGAAGTCGGCCTGCATGCCCACGAGCGCGTCGCCCTTGCCCGGCTCGCGCTCCAGGCAGCGGATGTAGATGCCCGAGTTGCCGTTGCGGAGGCGGAACCGGGCCTTCAACTCGAAGTCCTTCAGCTTGCCGCCGGCCCAGACGAGGAACTTGTTTTCGGAGAGCTTCTTCTCGGCGGAAGTGGTGCCGGTGATGGCGCCGTCCTCGACCGTCCAGTGGTCGGGGTCGCCTTGCCAGCCGGTGAGGTCCTTGCCGTTGAACAGGCTCTCGAAGCCGTCGGCGTCCTTGCCGAACGTCACAGGCTCGGCGGCCAGGGCAGCGGCGGCGAGGCCGGCGAGGGTCACGAACAAAGCAGCCCGTCTCACGTGTTGTCCCCTGCAAAGAGGGCGGAGCGCGCTCGCCGGCGCCTCTGTGCCGGCGTTCGGGCAATGACTGTACACCGCGGGGGCGATGGTTTCAAGTGCGGGCTGCTTCCGCGGGCATGAGCCAGGCGAGGACGCGCTGGATCTGCTCGTCCCAGTGCTTCCACTGGTGGTCGCCGGGGCCGTCGGAGTAGGTGAGATCGAGACCGAGCCTCAGCGCATGGTCGCGGAAGGTGAGGTTGGAGGCATAGAGGAAGTCTTCGGTGCCGCACCACTGGAAGAGGCGCGGCTTGGGGCCGTTGGAGCGCGCCAGGACGGTGGCGAGGTGGAGGAGGTCGTTGTCGCTGCCGCGGAGCCGGGCGAGGTCGCCGAAGACGTTGGCCATTTCGGGGCCGCGGTTAGGGTCGTTCTCGAGCAGGCCGGCGATGTCGAGTGCGCCGGACAGGCTGGCCGCGGCGGCGAAGCGTTCGGGGCAACGCAGGGCGAGCTTGAAGGCGCCATAGCCGCCCATCGAGAGGCCGGCGACAAAGGTGTCGTCGCGCCGCGCCGAGAGCGGGAACAGCCCGCGGCAGATGGCGGGCAGTTCCTCGGAGATGAAGGTCCAGTAGCGCAGCCCGTGAGCCATGTCGGTGTAGAAGCTGCGGCCCACGGCGGGCATGACGACGGCGAGGCGGAGATCGGCCACATAGCGCTCGATGCTCGTGCGCCGCTGCCAGATGGTGTGGTCGTCGGAAAGGCCGTGAAGAAGGTAGAGCGTGGGGAAGGGCTCCGGCGTGGCATCGCCTCCGACGGGGCGCTGGGGCAGGATAACGTCCATCGAGCAGCACAGGCCGAGGACGTCCGAGAAGAAGTCGCAGTGGATCAACGCCATGTCAGGCTCCTCCTGGGATGTCGAGACAGACTGGGGTCTGTGCGGAAATCCACGCGGGCTGCGTTGCCGGCGTCAGCGGGGCGGATGCAAGGCGCGGCGACACAGGCGATGCTATGGAGCGCATCGCGGAGGAGCCGCAACGCGGCAGACGCCCCGCTGGCGCCGTAACCCGAAGGGGCGCCGCGTGGATTTCGGCGCAGACCCCAGTGCATTATAGCATGCGAGCCCCCCTCCCGAATGTTTTCCTCGTCCCTACGCTCTGCGTGGGGACGGGGCTCCTGGCCGCTCCGCGGCCTCTTCGTCTTCGGGGAAGATTGGACGCAGGAGCGTCCGGACCTCCGCCCCCACGCGGAGCGTAGGGGCGAGAAGGGTGAGGAAACGTAAGGGCAAGCATGAGAGCCCCCCTCCGAACGCTCCAATACGTTCGGGAGGGAAGACCCCCGGCGCCCGCTCTTCCCGTTACCCTCCCGAAGGCATTGGAACCTTCGGGAGGGAGGCCCCGGGGGCACACGGCGGCCGGAAGGGGGCATGGCGACGACTCCGCGCAGCCCCCTGTGGGCGGCCCAGGAATCGCACCAGAGAGGATGCCACATTCAAGAAAGGCCAGGAATCGCCATACGGCGGGGCTGGGTTGGGGAGTAGTTTTCAGAAGCCGCGCGCAAGTGGCTTGCGTTCAACAACTTCAGACCTCGCAACCGCCTCCGTGCGGGGCGTTGCAGATTGAATTCCCGGCCCGAATCGGCGATAATGGGGCACGAGTGGAACGCAGATGCTCCGCGCCTCGAAAGGGGAATCGGATGCGCACGGTGGGTTTGTGCCTTGGAGCTGCCCTGGCCGCATGCGTGGCGCTGGCCGCCGCAGGCGAAGCGACGGGGAGGATCGCCGGCACCCTCACACCCGCCGGCAAGGCCCTGAAGGTGGGGGCGGTCGAGCGCATCCCCGCCACCATCATGAAGTTGATGGACAGGACGCACTGGGGCAAGGTGGACCCGAAGACGGGCGAGTACTCGGTGGAGGGCCTCGCGCCGCGCAAGTACGACCTGGCGGTCGAGACGGCCGAGGGGCGCATCGAGGGCGTCGAGCTGCGCGTGCTGGGCGAGGAGAACGAGCCGACCTATGACCTGAACCCCGGCACGGGCGAGCTGAAGGTGCAGCGCTTCGACGAGAAGCAGCTCGCGGAGGAAGGCGAGGTGCTCACGCCCGAGGAGCGCCGCCGCCGTCTCAGCAAGGAGCTTCGTCTGGACAAGCTCGAGGACCACCTGAAGAAGCTGCTCACCGTGGCGCAGTTCATGGACACGAACCGCGTGCTCTACATCCACGGCACGCCGAAGCGGGCCGTCGTGCTGATGGAGCTGGCGCGCAAGAGCGCCTTCTACGCCGACAAGGGCGGCGAGGTGATCTGGCGCATCGAGACCTACCCCTACCTCTGGATGGGCGACGTGTGGCACAAGCCCAACAAGGGACTCCAGGTGCTCCAGCGCCTGCGCCTCGACGGCCGCGAGTTCGCCAAGATGGGCTACGTGTACGACCCGGCCCTCGGCGGCATCGAGGTGAAGGCGGGCCAGACCACGAAGTGGGACTACACCCTGCCCGACAAGCTGCCCCCGAGCCTGGGAAAAGTGCCCGAGTGAACGCCGCGCGGAATGCGGGAGGCGTGGGAAGACATGGATCGGGCGGGCCCGACGACACGTCGGGCAGGTCCGACGCATCCGACAGGTTCTCTAGGAGCATGGTTCGGCGGCCATGGCGCAACAAAGCACCAAGCGACTGAGCAGCGACGGCGACGGCGCCGACCGCTTCCTGAACAAGCTCGGCGAGCGCTTCCAGGAGTTCTTCGACGCCGCGCCCGTGGCGATCGCGCGCACGGTGAACAGCGCGCTGAAGTTCTTCCTGCGCGGCAGCCGCATCGAGCGCACGATCCGCGAGCTGGCGCCCGTGCTGGCGCGGATCAACGCCCTGGAGCTCGACATGGTGGCCCTCAGCGACGACGCGCTGCGGGCCAAGACCGACGAGTTCCGCCAGCGCCTGGCCGACGGAGCGAAGCTCGACGACCTGCTGCCCGAGGCCTTCGCCGTGGCCCGCGAGGCGGCCGACCGCCGCATCGGCATGTGCAGCGTGCTCTACCGCCCGCACGGCTTCGACCCCGCCCGCCTGCGCGAGCCCGAGAACCGGCGGCTCTTCGACCAGGCCCGCGCCGCCCTCGACGCCGCGGCCGAGCGCGCCGGCTTCGACCCCGCGACCGCCCCGATATCCCAGCAGGTGATGGCGCTCGGCTCGGAGATCGCCAAGCTGCGCTTCCCGGCCGCCTTCTACGCCGAGCTGCGCGACCTGTTCCCCGACTACCGGCCCCCCTTCCGCATGCGCCCCTTCGACGTGCAGCTCATCGGCGGCATCGTGCTGCACCAGGGCAAGATCGCCGAAATGGTCACCGGCGAGGGCAAGACCCTCGTCGCCACCCTGCCCGCCTACCTCAATGCCGTGGGCGGCGCGCACGTGCACATCGTCACGGTGAACGACTACCTGGCCCGCCGCGACCGCTTCTGGAACGGCCCCCTGTTCGAGGCCCTCGGCCTCAAGGTCGGCGCCATCCAGAGCGAGATGAACTCGGCCCAGCGCCAGCCCGAGTACGCCGCCGACATCACCTACGGCACCAACAACGAATTCGGCTTCGACTACCTGCGCGACAACATGAAGGACGAACTCGAGGAACAGGTCCAGGGTAAGCTCCAGTACGCCATCGTGGACGAGGTGGACAGCATCCTGATTGACGAGGCCCGCACCCCGCTCATCATCAGCGGCCCGGCCGAAGAGTCCAGCGACCGCTACTACATCGCCAACCGCCTCGTGAACACCCTCAAGGGCGTCAACGCGCAGACCCTGCCCCGCGAGGAGGGCCACCGCGAGAGCCTCCTCCAGGCCTACGACTACACCTACAACCTCAAGGACCACTCGGTCTCGCTCACCGAGCGCGGCATCAAGAACGCCCAGCGCTTCCTGGGCATTGACAACCTCTACCACGGGCGGAACATGGACTGGCCGCCCTACATCGAGGCCGCCCTGAAGGCCAAAGAGCTCTACAAGCTGGACGTGGACTACGTGATCCGCGACGGCGAGGTGGTGATCGTGGACGAGTTCACGGGCCGCCTGATGCCCGGCCGCCGCTGGAGCGACGGGCTGCACCAGGCCGTGGAGGCCAAGGAGGCCAGCCGCGGCGCCCGCATCAAAGAGGAAAACCAGACCCTCGCCACCATCACCTTCCAGAACTTCTTCCGCCTCTACGAGAAGCTGGCGGGCATGACCGGCACGGCCCTCACCGAGGCCGCCGAGTTCATGAAAATCTACAAGCTCGATGTCGTCCCCATCCCCACCAACCGCCCCCTGCGCCGCACCGAGTGGCACGACCTCATCTACGGCACCGAGAAGGAGAAGTGGGACGCCATCGTGGAGGAGATCGCCGCCGTGCACCAGGTCGGCCGCCCGATCCTGGTCGGCACCATCTCGATCGAGAAGAGCGAGCACCTGAGCGCGCTGCTCGAGCGCCGCGGCATCAAGCACGAGGTGCTCAACGCCAAGCACCACGAGCGCGAGGCCGGCATCGTGGCCCTGGCCGGCCAGTTCGGCGCCGTGACCGTGGCCACGAACATGGCCGGCCGCGGCACCGACATCGTGCTCGGCCCCTGCACCGCCCACGGCACGCTGGCCCACTGGCAGGCGAGCGGCCTGGCCCCGCGCGAGCTGCCGAAGGAACTCACCCTCAACCCGACCCTGGATCCCGACGAGTACGAGCGCCGCCGCGCCGCCCTCCAGCAGCACCTCGAGCGCCACTGGTTCGAGGCCTGGAACCTGCGGAAGAAGGGCGAGACAGGCGAGGTGGCGGACGGCGAAGTGCACAGCCGCCTCCTGGCCTACTGGAAGGCCCGCGGCATGGCCCCGATGGTGCTGCCGCGGCGCAACGTGGCCGAACTCGGCGGCCTGCACATCGTGGGCACCGAGCGCCACGAGGCCCGCCGCATTGACAACCAGCTCCGCGGCCGCGCCGGCCGCCAGGGCGACCCGGGATCCAGCCGCTTCTTCGTCGCCCTCGACGATGAGCTGATGCGAATCTTCATGGCGGAGTGGGTGCGGCGCTTCATGCTCCGCGCCGGCCTGGGCGAGGGCGAGCCGATCGAGAGCGGCATGGTCAGCCGCGCCATCGAGCGCGCCCAGAAGAAGGTCGAAGAGCACAACTTCGAAATGCGCAAGAACGTGCTCGAGTACGACGAGGTGATGAACGAGCAGCGCAAGCTCATCTACAGCCAGCGCCAGGAGGTGCTCGAGGGCGGCGGGCGGCGCGACCCGGCCGAGACGATCCAGCGCGCCCTCGCGCGCTACCTCGCCCCCGACCTCCAGCCGCCCTCGCCCGAACTGCCCGACCGGGTGTTCGCCCTCCTGGCCGCCCAGACGGCGGCCGTGGGCGTGAAGCTGCGCCGCGACGACTGGGACCGCGCCGACAGCCAGTCCCTCGCCGCCCTGCTGGCCGAGCGCGCCCGCGCCGCGCTGCCCAACGGCCTGGGCGAGCGCGAGGTGCGCGCCTGGGCCGCCCAGGTGCTGGCCGACGGCCGGGCCGACGGCGGCCCCTACCCCGAGCAGTGGGGCCTCGACCGCCTGGAGCGCTGGGCAGCCAAGCTCGGCGCCGACTGCCCGCGCGACGAGCTGGCCGCGGCCGCGCGCAGCGAGCTGGCCGCCTTCGTTGCCGAACAGGCGCGCGGGATGGCCCAGAACCGCTCGCTCGACGACGTGCTCGAACGCTGGTTCCGCCTGGGCTTCACCCAGGACTGCGTGCTGCTGGCCCGCTCGACGCAGTGGGAGCTGGAGAGCTTCCGCAAGTGGCTCGACGGCGTGGGTGTGAGCGTGGAGATCGTGGAGTGGACGCCTGCGACGACGACCTGCGACGCCCTGACGCCGCGCTGGCTGGCGGCGGCGCGCGCGCGGTTCGCCGGCCAGGCCCCGGCCGAGGTGGCCGCCGACCTGGCCGCGCGGGCGGCCGGGGTGTTCCTGGCGTCGCCCCTGTTCGGCCGGCGGCCCGAGCCCGCGCGCCTGGCCGCGTGGGCCGATGAACGGCTGGACCTGCCCCTCGAGCCCGAGGCCATCGAGGCGGCCTTCGAGGCCCGCGTGGCGCCGCGCCTGGCGGCCCTGCTCGCCGAGCGCGTGGGCGCGCGCTTCGCCCGGCTGCCGCTCGCCGAGGCCCGCGAGCAGTGGGCAGGCAGCGTGGCCGACTGGCATCTCCAGGTGCACTTGGCGTTCGCGGCCCACAACCTGGTGGGCCTGGCCACGAGCCTCTCGGGCCGGCTGCGCCTCGGCCTCTCCGCGCTCGAACTCGCGAAGCGCCCGGCGGCCGAGATCGCCGACTTCGTGCTCCGCGAACTGGCCGCACGCCCCCCGCGCGAAGAGCCGGGCGAACACCTCGAAGGTCTCGAGGACATCGTGCTGGCGATGGTCGAGAACTCCGTGCGCCGCCTGGTCGAACAGCGCCTCGGCTCGCGCCTGGGCGCCAGCCCGGTGGAGCAGGGCTTCGTGCCCCTCAGCCTCTGGGCCACCGACCTGGGCATGCGGATCACCGAGAAGCAGTGGCGGGCCGCCGACCTCTACGGGCTGCGCCTGCACTTCCTGCGCCAGGCCGCCGAAGCCTACCCGGCCGCGACGACCGCCGAGTTGCTCGAAACCTTCGTGCCGCGCTTCGTCCGCAAGAGCGTGGGGCTGTTCCTGGACTCCGAGGCGTTCCGCGAACGCCCCACCTACGCGGGGCTGGCGGGCTGGGCGGCCGAGCGCTTCGCCTTCCTGCCGCGTGACACCCAGGTGGAGGCGCAGCTCAAGCGCTTCGCGGCCGACCGCCTCAAGGAGACCCAGCAGCGCCTCATCCAGGCCCTGCTGGAGGAGCACCAGCAGACGGGTGCCGAGCTGGACGCCGCCGCCGGGCGCCTGGTGGGCGCCACGCTCGAACTCTACCAGTCCACCCTCGAGACCGACGAGTCGGACCTCGGCGGCCTGGTGGCCTTCGCACGCGAGGCCTTCGACGTCTCGATCCCCGTCCACCGCCTCGAGGAGCAGGCCGAGGCCGAAGAGCGCGAGCCGATGGCCGTGCTGGTGGAGCTGGCGAAAGGCCGCTACGCGCGGCGCGGCATCGAGAAGCTCGCGGCCGACGTGGTGGGCGGCGCCTTCCGCCTGTGCCTGCCGCCCGAGCAGTTCCCTGCCGAGTGGCGCTGCGACAAGCTGCGCGACTGGTTGCGCAACGTGGGCCTGGCCGACGTGGCGAGCGCGGACGACCTGCGGGACGAGACTCTGGCCGAGATGACCGCCTACTTCGAGAAGGCGGCGGCCACGGCCCTGGCGCCGCGCCTGCCCGAGCAGGTGCGCACCGAGCTGGTGCCCGTGGCCCTCCAGGTCTTCCTCGAGACCACGCTGGCCGAGGAGGGGCGCAACTACATCGGCATCGCCAACGCGATGAATCAGAAGTACGGGGTCGAGGTGGGGCCGCTCGAGCTCAGCAAGATCCCCGGCACCGAGCTCCAGACGCTCCTGCGCGACCTGGTGTTCCAGGCCTACGAGCGCCGCAAGGCCCAACTTGGCGCGCGCCGGATGCTCTGGACCATCCGCCAGCTCCTGCTCCGCATCATTGACACGAAGTGGAAGGACCACCTGTGGTCCATGGACCACCTCCGCGGGGTCATCGGCTTCCGCGGCTACGGCCAGCAGGACCCGAAGGTCGAGTACAAGCGCGAAGGCTACGCGATGTTCGACCTGATGACCAAGAGCATCGAGGACACGGTGACCGACTACCTCCTCAAGGTCGAGTTCAACCTGGGCGAAGAGGAGGTGCGGAGCGTGTGGCGGGCCGACAGCTACATCCACGAGGCCGCCGAGAGCTACAAGCAGCAGCAGGCGGCCGCCGAGGCCCCGCAGGGCGAGCGCCGCGTGGCCCGGCCCGTGGTGGCCGGCAAGGAGCCCGGGCGCAACGACCCGTGCCCCTGCGGCAAGACGCGCCCCGACGGCAAGCCGGTCAAGTACAAGAACTGCTGCGGCCGGCGTCGCGCGGGCTGAACCTGCGCTTGCATTTCCGCCGCCGATTGCGTATCACAAGGGAAAAGGTCGTCCACGGTCGGGGCGCAGAGCGGGCGGCCCGGGCGCCCCAAGACCACCAACACCTCATCGGGGGCACCCTTATGTCCAGCCGAACCCTCTCAGCCATCCTCCTGGCGGTTACACTCTTCCTCGCTCGTTCCGCCACGGCCATGACCGTGACGATCACGGCCGACAAGGCCGACGTGATGGTCGGCAGCAAGGTCGTGGCCACCGTCACTAAGGGCCAGAGCTTCGTCGTCAGCCAGCAGCGCGACGTCTGGTATGGCATCCACATCCAGCAGGGCGACAAGGTCCTCTTCGGCTGGATCCACAGCCGCAACTGCGAGGTCCAGAAGGCCACCACCAAGGCGGGCGAGGACCCGGCCGAGGCCGAGGCCGAGAAGGAGTTCGCCAAGCGCAAGGCCCAGGCCGACAAGCTGGTCGCCGAGGGCAAGTGGGACGAGGCGGTTGCTCTCTTCGACAAGTTCCCCTCCCAGTACTGGAAGACCAAGGCCGGCAAGAAGGCCATGCAGTACGGCGGGGAACTCGACTCGAAGCGCCGCGCCAACCCCGAGGCCGTCGAGGCCGGCGCCGAGCGCGAGTTCCAGAAGCGCAAGGCCGAGGCCGACAAGCTCCTCGCCGCCGGCAAGCTCGATGAGGCGATCCGCGTCATGGAGGGCTTCCCCGCCAGCTACGAGAACTCCAAGTGGTTCCAGGAGGCCAAGAACTACGTCCTCGAACTCAACAAGAAGGCCCACGTGGACATGGCGGAGTTCGAGAAGGCCGTGCTCGTCGCCCTCGACGCCGGCAAGCCCGACGACGCCCTCGCCGCCCTCAAGGCCCTGGAGGAGAAGAACCCCGCCGGCAAGGCCACCTACCTCAAGTTCGCCCGCGCCTTCATCGAGCGCCACCAGAAGGCCGCCGCCAACCCCAACGCCCCCGTCTCCAGCGACGACGGCGCGGCCGATGTCTACGCCGAGGAGGCCGACTTCGCCAAGCAGCTCTCGCGCATCCTCAACTTCCGCGGCCCCGAGGGCATCACCACCTACACCACCATCGTGCGCAACGGCAACGTCATCTCCCAGGTCCAGGCCACGCTGCCCAAGCCCGAGGAGCAGATCCTCATCGGCGAGCAGCTCACCCACGCCTTCCCCTGGTCCCCCAACGTCCGCTACTACCTCGCCAAGCTCTACGCCCGCACGGGCGACACCGACAAGGCCGTTCAGCGCTACGCCGACGTGCGCCAGCTCGACCGCGGCGTGAGCATCCTCACCCTCGACTCCTTCATCGAGGCCGCGCGCGTCCTCTCCCGCGCCAAGCGGCATCCCGAGGCCGTCGGGCTGCTCAAGCAGGCCCTCGCGCGCAAGGCCGACGACTTCATCGCCCTCGCCACCATGGGCCGCGCGCACCTGGCCGCCGGCTCCAAGGCCGAGGCCGTCGCCGCTTTCGAAAAGTCTCTCAAGATCAACCCCAACCAGCCTGAGGTCACGCGCCTCCTGGCCGAGGCCAAGGGCCAGAAATACACCGAGCCGCCCCTCGCCAAGCTCCAGTCTGCCGAACTCTTCAAACAGGTCGAAGAGTCCTGCGTCGTCATCACCGCCACCAACAGCAGCGGCAGCGGCTACGTCATCAGCGCCGACGGCATGGTCGCCACCAACTTCCACGTCATCGCGCCCGGCGGCAAGCTCGGCGTCCGCTTCCGCCGCAAGGGCGAGTTCGTCACCATCCCCGACGTCCAGCTCGTCCTCGCCGACCCCGTCAGCGACATCGCCATCCTCAAGGTGGACGCCCGCGCCTTCCCCCTCAAGCCCCTGCCCCTCGGCACCGCCAAGGACGTGGTGCCCGGCGAAGACATCGTCGTGATCGGCAACCCCGGCATGGCGGGGCAGATTCTCGACTACACCATCACCAAAGGCATCATCAGTAATCGCGACCGCGAGATCAACAAGATCCACTTCTTCCAGACCGACGCCGCCGTCAACCCCGGCAACTCGGGCGGCCCGCTCTTCAACATGAGCGGCCAGGTCATCGGCATGGTCACCCTTGGAACCCACGGCATGCAAGGCACCGGCTTTGCCCTGCACATTGACCAGGTGAAGGCGCACTTCCCCAACTGCTTCCCGGACATGGAGTGACCGAAGGGCGCGGGCCGCCCCTCCCCCCTTGCGAGAAGACAAGACCGCTCCAAGCACCCCAGTGAACCTGCCGGATGTTGATCAGCCGAGTAACATGTTGCCGCCTCGCAACATGACTGTAACCAATTCATGGGCAGACACTTGCAATCACCATCGCTTCTTCCAGGCCGAAGCCACGTTGCCTGGTTGCAACATCATCTCCTCAACCGCTGCGCCGCAGACCATCCTTGACACTGGCGTCTCGGGTGTAAGGCATTATGAGGCAAAGCCTTATCGCATTCCGAAGAACCTGGCAACTGCACGCAGACGCGGCATGCCGTTTGCTCTCGATAGAAGTAGCGCGGGGGTTCGGAGCGGGTTGCAGCGGGGTTGCCGTTCGCGACTGATGGCACCGGGTTGCTTGCCGTCGGTCACGGGCGTCTGCAACAGGAGGGCGAAATGGGAGGTGCGGCCGGGTCCTGCCGGTTCCTTCCTTTGGACCGCCATCAGCGCCGTTCTTCCCCGTCTGGCCACGGGGCTCGGGCGGCGCTTCGGGTTGGCCCCGCAGTGGCGCTGATTGCCGTGTGCCTGTTGGGGGCGGTTGCGCGCCAAGCGCACGCCTGGCCGCTTACGGATATTGCCTGGGACCCTATTCCTTACCAGGACATTGCCGACAGCGACACTCCCACGGAGACGAACGTCGTCGGGGGCACCCTGGGCGGTGTCTTCTACCCCGCACTCTACCACGCTTACGACGGCGCCAACCTGTGCTTCCGCATACGAGTGAACGGGCAGCCAGGGCCCCCCGGCTCTTTCACGGAGTTCAATCAGGTTCAGTGGGCCGTCCTCCTCAACACCGCCGTGCAGGCTCCCGAGGACCCCATGGAATACGGCCTGCTGGTGAGTGCCAAAGGCACCGCTCAGGTGGAGTTGCGGCCCACTGCCAACAACAACTCGGCTCATGCCACCGACTGGGCGGGGAAGGCCAGGTTTGACGATCCCTTCCTGCCCGTCATCGCCTCCATCCCCAATGGCGCCTACGCGCGCTGGAGCGTTGCGGGCGACGGGTCCACGTTCTACGGGGATGCGGACTACTTTGTGGACGTGGCCGTGCCCTACGCCTACTTCCTGGCCATGACGGGCCTGCCGGCGCGCGCGCCGCTTCAGGCCGCGTACGCGACCAGCGCCGACAACAACCTGGGGAACTTCAACAAGGACCTGCCGGACCCGGGCACGAGCTGGCTGCCCAGCCCGCCCGCCTCGCTCCTGCCGGAACTCGCCACGAGTCCCGCCGCACTGGACTTCGGGCACGTGCTGGTGGGCGCCAGCCGCACGCTGCCCGTCACGGTCAGCAATGTCGGCAGCGCGACGCTTGAGAGCATCACCCTCGGAAATCTCACGGGCAGCGGCGATTTCACCACAGGCGTTCTCTCCCCCATTGACTACCTGAGACCCGGCGATTCCTCCACCCAGGGCTTCGCCACCTATGCCCCGCTCGAGCGCGGCGCCGACACAGGGTCCCTCACTGTTTCCAGCCGCAACGCCTACAACGGCGACTTCGTCACCCCCCTGAGCGGCAACGGCGTCGCGCCCCTGAGCAGCCTCAGCGACGCGATGGGCACCGTCTTCGGCCGCATCGGCACCACGATGACCGCCTCAATCGTCATCACCAACAACGGCGACGGCAATCTCTCCGGCCTCGGCGCCGCGAGCAATCTCAACGGCGCTATTCTGGCGCCAGGCTCAGACCCGTTTCCCTTCTCGCCCCCCAGCGACGGCAGCATCAGCCTCAGCGATGGGGCTTCGAGGCAGTACGATTTCACCTACGTCCCCGTCGGCCGCGAGACCGTGACCGCCAACCTGCTGGCCGACCTCGTGAACGGCAGCCCGGACGGCGCGAATCTGCCCCACACTATCCTGTATACCCTCCACGGCACGGCGGTGGGGCCCATCTATGACAGCGTCGTCGCCCCCGGCGGAACAGTGGACTTCGGCATTCAGGTGTGGAAGAGCCCGCCGGTGGACGAGGCGTTCCTCATCCTCAACGTGTCGGGGGACGAGGACGGCGGCAACCACGCCCTAACGGATCTCACGCTGCTCTACTACGAGATCGTCGGCCCCGACCCCACCATGTACCAGCTCATCGGGTTCGAGCCTGGCATGATCCTGGGTAAAGGCCAGACCGCGTCCCTCGAGATCCGGCTCTACCCGGGCATCATCACGGGCCATCTCCAGGCACAGCTCAACATCTACACCGACGAGCGGGGGCCACTGGGCGAGTGGGACGGCCGCCTCTTCAGCTACGACCTCATCGTCGAAATCGTCACGCCGGAGCCCACCACGCTCACCCTCCTGGCCTTCGGCGCCCTGGGCCTCCTTGTGCGACGCCGCCGCCAGGCCCGGAGGCCCTCGCCGCGCTAGAGTCTATGCCAGAAGCCACGCGGGCCGCGGGTTCCTTCTCCCCCATTTGAAGCGCCACGTGCCTTCTGGTAGTATCCTGCCCTATGTCGCTGCTCCTCGATATTGCCTACGGCGCGGGCCTGGTGCTGGGTTCGCCGCTCCTGGCCTACAAGGCGCTCACGAGCGAGAAGTTCCGCACCGGCTACCGCGAGCGGCTCGGCGGCGTGGCGCCCCGCGAGGGCGAGGCACCGTGCGTGTGGGTGCACGCCGTGTCGGTCGGCGAGATGAACCTCATCCGCCCCCTCGTCGCGGGCCTCGCCGAGGCCCACCCCGACTGGGAGATCGCGCTCTCCACCGCCACGAACACGGGCCGGGCCACGGCTGACAAGCTCTACGCCGGCCACAAGGCGTTCTACTACCCGCTCGACTTCTCGTGCACCGTGGCCCGCGCACTGCGGCGAATCCGCCCGAGCCTGATCCTGCTGGTCGAGCTGGAGGTGTGGCCGAACTTCCTGGCCGCCGCGGCGCGCCGGGGCGTGCCCGTGGCCATCGTGAACGGCCGCCTGAGCGAGCGCTCGTTCGGCCGCTACCGCCTCATCCGCCCCTTGATGGCTCGTTGGCTGCGGCGCGTGACGCGCTTCTGCGTGCAATCGGAGGTCTCGGCCGCGCGCCTCAAGGCCCTCGGGGCGCCCTCCGAGCGGGTGATCGTGACGGGGAACATGAAGTTCGACTCGGCGCCCGCCGAAGAGAACGGCCTGAAGGCCGCACTACGAGCGCTGCGCGACGAGTTCGGGCTGGGGCCCGATGAGCCGGTGCTCGTGGGCGGCTGCACGTGGCCGGGCGAGGACGAGGCGCTCGTGGCCATGTACCCGCGCCTCAAGGCCCACTCGCCCGCACTCCGACTGGTGCTGGCCCCCCGCCAAGCCGACCGCTTCGGGCCGGTCGAGCAACTGGTCCGCCGCGCTGGCCTGCCGTGCGTCCGCCGCACCGCCCTCCAAGCAGGGGCGCGGAGCGAGCCTGGGGCTGTGGTGCTGCTCGACACCATGGGCGAGCTGGCGCGCGTCTACGGCCTCGCCACGCTGGTTTTCGTGGGGGGCAGCTTGATTCCGCACGGCGGGCAAAGTACAATTGAGCCTTCTGCCCAGGCCAGGCCGACCCTGTTCGGCCCGCACACGGCGAACTTCCGCGACGTGAACGAGCAACTGCTCGCCCACGGGGCCGCGCGGCGTGTGGCAGATGCAGCGGAGTTGGAGGCGGCGCTCGGCGAGCTGTTGGCCCGCCCCGACGTTGCCGTCGCGATGGGCCAGAAGGCCCGCCAAGTGGTGGATGCCAACCGCGGCGCGACCCGCCGCACCCTCGAGGCGCTGGAACCGTTCCTTCAGGCGCAGGCGAAGAAAGGAATCGCGAGGCCATGAGCGGACGCAAATACCTCTTCACCTCGGAAGCTGTGACCATGGGCCACCCCGACAAGGTGGCCGACCAGATTTCCGACGCCATCCTCGACGCCTACATCGCGGGCGACCCGATGTCGCGCGTGGCGTGCGAAACGCTCGTCACCACCGGCCTCGTCGTCATCGCCGGCGAGATCACGTCGAAGACCATCGTAGACCTCGCCGCCACCGCCCGCCAGACCATCGCCGAGATCGGCTACACCGACCCCAGCATCGGCTTCGACGCCCACTCCTGCGGCGTCATCACCAGCGTCCACCGCCAGTCGCCCGACATCGCCCAGGGCGTGGACGAGACCTCCAGCCACGAGCAGGGCGCCGGCGACCAGGGCATGATGTTCGGCTTCGCCTGCCGGGAGACCAAGGAGCTCATGCCCTCGCCCATCTGCTACGCCCACCGCCTCGTGCTCGGCCTCACGCGCCTGCGCGAAAAGGGCACGCTTGACTACCTGCGCCCCGACGGCAAGACCCAGGTCACCGTCGAGTACGAAAACGACAAGCCCGTCCGCATCCACACCATCGTCATCTCCACCCAGCACCACGAGAAGGCCACCCAGAAGCGCATCAAGGCCGATCTCGAGAAACTGCTCATCCCTAAGACCTTCCCCAAGGGCATGGTGGACAGGGACACGGTGATCCACGTCAACCCCACCGGCCGCTTCGTCATGGGCGGCCCCCACGGCGACACCGGCCTCACGGGGCGCAAGATCATCGTGGACACCTATGGCGGCCGCGGCAGCCACGGCGGCGGCGCCTTCAGCGGCAAAGACCCCAGCAAGGTGGATCGCTCGGCCAGCTACGCCGCCCGCCACATCGCCAAGAACATCGTCGCCGCCGGCCTGGCCGACCGCGCCGAGGTGCAGCTCTCCTACGCCATCGGCGTCGCGCGGCCCGTCAGCATCAACGTCTGCACCGAGGGCACCGGCCGCATCGCCGACGACCAGCTCGAGGCCCTCGTCGCCGAGCACTGGGACCTGCGCCCCCGCGCCATCATTGACTACTTCCAGCTCCGCCGCCCCATCTTCAAGCACACCGCCCGCTACGGCCACCTCGGCCACGCCAACTACGACATCTACACCTGGGAGCGCACCGAGAAGGCCGACGCCCTCCGCAAGGCCGCGGGCCTGTGAGACGCAAAGGAACCGCGATGAAGTACGACATTCGCGACATCAAACTCGCCAATCAAGGCCGCGACAAGGTGGAGTGGGCAGAAGAACAGATGCCCGTGCTGCGCCTCATCCGCGCGCGCTTCGCCAAGGAGAAGCCACTCGAAGGCGTCACCCTCGCCGCCTGCCTGCACGTGACCACCGAAACCGCCAACCTCATGCGCACCCTCCAGGCCGGCGGGGCCAGGCTCTTCCTGTGCGCCTCCAACCCCCTCTCGACCCAGGACGACACGGCCGCCGCTCTCGTCAAGCACTACAAGGTGCCCACCTTTGCCATCCGCGGCGAGGACCGCAAGACCTACTACAAGCACGTCCACGCCTGCCTCGACGCCAAGCCGCATATTTCGATGGACGACGGCTGCGACGTGGTCTCGACCATCCACTCCGAGCGCAAGGACCTGCTGCCTCACATGCTCGGCGGCTCGGAGGAGACGACCACCGGCGTCATCCGCCTGCGCGCCATGGAGGCCGATGGCGTGCTCGCCTATCCCATCGTGGCCGTGAACGACGCCGACACTAAGCACCTGTTCGACAACCGCTACGGCACGGGCCAGAGCACCATTGACGGCATCATCCGCGCGACCAACCGCCTGATGGCCGGCTCGGTGGTCGTGGTAGCGGGCTACGGCTGGTGCGCTCGCGGCGTAGCCACGCGCGCCCGCGGCATGGGCGCTCACGTGGTGATCACCGAGGTGGACCCGCTGCGCGCCCTCGAGGCGGTGATGGACGGCTACCAGGTGATGCCCATGGCCGAGGCCGCGAGGACCGGCGACCTCTTCGTCTCCGTCACCGGCAACCGCACCGTGGTCACCGCCGAGCACTTCAGGAAGATGAAGGATGGCGCATGCGTGTGCAACAGCGGGCACTTCGACATCGAGATTGACATCCCCGCGCTCCGCAAGCTCGCCAAGTCGGTCCGGCGCATCCGCGACAACGTGCAGCAGTTCACCCTGCGCGACGGCCGGCGCATCAACCTGCTGGCCGAGGGGCGCCTCGTCAACCTCGCCGCCGCCGAAGGCCACCCCGCCTGCGTGATGGACATGAGCTTCGCCAACCAGGCCCTCGCCGCCGAGTTCATCGCGAAGAACCATGCGAAGCTCGAAAAGCGCGTCTATGCCGTGCCCAAGGAGATTGACCGCGAGATCGCCCGGCTGAAGCTCAAGGCCATGGGCGTGAGGATTGACACCCTCACCCCCATCCAGCGCAAGTACCTGGCCTCGTGGCAGATGGGCACCTAACTGAATTGCGCCCCGCGGCAGCACGCCAGGCGAGCATGAAGACCAATGCCGCCCGACTCCTCGACCGCCTCGGCATCGCGTACGAGCTGCGCGAGTATCCGGTGGACCCCGCCGACCTGAGCGCGGGAGCCGTGGCGGCCAAGATTGCCATGCCCGCCGAGCGAGTCTTCAAGACCCTTGTCGTTCGAGGCGACCGCACTGGCGTCGCCTTCGCCGTGGTGCCGGGCGATGCGGAGCTGGACCTCAAGGCCCTCGCCCGCCTGTCTGGCGACCGCAAGGCCGAGGTGGTGCCCCTCCGCGAGGTTCAGCCCCTCACCGGCTACATCCGCGGCGGCGTCACCGCCCTCGGAGCCAGAAAGGACTACCCCGCCTTCGTGGCCGAGGAGATCGTCCTCTACGACCGCATCGCCATCTCGGCAGGCGCGCGCGGCACGCAGATTCTCCTCACCCCAGACGACTACCTGCGCGCCACGAGGGGCACTGTCGGCCCCATCGCGCGCGCCAAGAACACAGGAGACGCACAATGAGGATGGGAAGAGCCACCGCCCTTTCGGCCACAGCACTGGCCATCGCGCTCGCTGCCCGAGCGGCCGACGCCCCGGCGCCCGGCCCGTGGCGCGTGTTCGTCCTCTCGGGCCAGTCGAACATGGAAGGCAAGGGCTCGATCAGGCACCTCGAACAGCTCCTGGCCGACGAGAAGACGGCCCCCACCTACCGCCATCTGCGGGCCGGCGACAAGTGGGCCGAACGGCCCGACGTCCTCGTCCGCTACACCAACGGCGACAAGATTGACAGGAAAGGCCCTCTCTCGGTCGGCTACGGCAATCCGCCCGATCGCTTCGGCGTCGAGCTTCAGTTCGGCCACGTCGTCGGCGACCGCCTCAAGGAGCGCGTATTGCTCATCAAGGTCTGCTGGGGAGGCCGCAGCCTGCGGTTCGACTTTCGTCCGCCCAGCTCGGGCCCGGGCGACTTCGACGCCGACTGGTTGGCCAAGGCCGCCAAGCGCGCCGGCTGGCAGGGCGACCCCGCCAAGTTCGTCGGCCACAACTACCGCGACCTCGTCCGCCTCACCCACGAGACGCTGGCCAACCTCAAGACCCACTTCCCCGAGTACGACGGCTCGGGCTACGAGATTTCGGGCTTCGTCTGGTTCCAGGGCTGGAACGACATGCTCGACGCCGCGCACCACAGCGAGTATGGCCCGAACCTGGCGAACCTGCTCCGCGACCTCCGCACCGACCTCGGCGTGCCCGATCTGCCGATGATCGTGGGCGAGCTGGGCATGAGCGGCACCGAGCAGCAGATTCCCCAGCAGTACCGCGCCAAGCACATGAGCTTCCGAGCCCAGCAGGAGAGCGTCTCGAAGATGCCCGAGTTCAAGGACACCGTGCGCTACGTCCCCACGAGCATCTACATGGTGCTCGACGGCCCCGAATTCGACGGCGGCTACCATTACCGCGGGCGCGCCGACGTGTTCTTCCGCATCGGCGACGCAATGGGCCAGGCCATGCTCCCCCTGCTCAAGGACAAGCCCACCGACCAGAGCGCCCAGATCAGGAAGGCCTGGGACGCCGCGAAGCAGAAGTACGGTCTTGGCGGCTGAGCGACTCGAGGACAGCCCTTCCGGCGGCGCACCATGGACTCACGCGATCGCGTTGCTCTCGCTCTCGCCCACCGGGAGCCCGACCGGGTTCCGATAGACTACTGGGCCACGCCCGAGGTGACGGCGCGGCTCTTGCGCCACTTCGGCCTCGCGACCGCCGAGGAACTCCTTCAGCGGCTCGACGTGGACTTCCGCTACATCGAGGGGCCGGCCTACATCGGCCCCACCCCCCGCGTCCGCCCCGACGGCAGCGTGGAGGACCACTGGGGCGTGCCGAGGGTGCGCATCCGCGTCGGCGCGGGCGACCAGGCCACGGCCTACCAGGAAGTCGTCCAATTCCCCCTCGCCGAGGCGAAGTCGGTGGACGACATCCTGGCTTACCCCGCCTGGCCCAGCCCCGAGTGGTTCGACTACCGCCCCGTGCGGCAGCAGGCGGCCGAGGCGCGGCGCACGGGCAAGGTCGTCGTTTTCATGGGCGACCGCCTCAACCGCTGCGCCCAGCTCAAGCCGGCCATGTACCTGCGCGGCGTCGAGCAGATTCTCCTCGACCTGGCGCTCCAGCCCGAGATCGCCCAGGCCCTCTTCGAGCGAATCACGGCCTTCTACCTGGAGTACGCCTGCCGCACATTCGAGGCCGCTGAGGGCGGCCTGGACGTCTTCATGATGGGCGACGACTTCGGCACCCAGACCGGCCCGCTCCTTTCGCCCGCGATGTGGCGGCAGTTCCTCCGCCCCGGCTTCCAGGCCCTGGTGGCCCTGGGCAAGCGCTTCGGCCTCACCGTCGCCCATCACACCTGTGGCGCCGTCGAGCCCCTCCTCTCCGATCTCCTCGCGTGCGGGCTCGACGTGTTGAACCCCCTTCAGCCCGACGCGGCGGGCATGGACCACGCCGCCATCAAGGCCCGCTTCGGCGGCCGCCTGGCCTTCCACGGGGGCATTTCGATCCAGCGAGCCCTCCCCTTCGGCACGCCCGACGACGTGCGGGCCGAGGTCGCCGAGCGCATCCGCACCCTCGCCCCCGGCGGCGGCTATATCCTGTGCACGGCCCACAACCTCCAGCCCGACACGCCGCTGGCGAACCTCGAGGCCCTCTTCGACGCCTACCACGCCCTGGGCCGCTATCCGCAGAGCCTCGGATGAAGGACCAGGCCCCTCGACTCCTGGGCTGCCGCAAGGGACCCGTGGATGGGACGCGAGCACGTGCCCGCTTGCGTTCCAACCGCGGCTGGTCCACAATACGAGGGTGTGCCCGGCCCGCGCAAGGCGGCACCCGCAGGAGACCCGCATGAGGGCGGCTTACTATGAGGCGTTCGCTGCGCCGTTGACGATCCGCGACTTGCCCGACCCGAGCCCTGGTACCGATGGCGCCGTCATCCGCGTCCGAGCCAACGGCATCTGCCGCAGCGACTGGCACGCGTGGATGGGGCACGACCCCGAGGTCAAGCTCCCGCACGTGCCGGGCCACGAGCTGGCCGGCGTGGTCGAGGCCGTGGGCAGCGGAGTCCGCCGCTGGCGGCAGGGCGACAGGGTCACCGTGCCCTTCGTGTGCGCCTGCGGCGAATGCCCCCAGTGCGCCTCGGGCAATCAGCAGGTCTGCGACCACCAGTTCCAGCCGGGATTCACCCACTGGGGCTCGTTCGCACAGTTCGTCGCCATCGGCCGGGCCGACGCCAATCTCGTGCGCCTGCCAGAGGAGCTGGACTTTGTGACGGCGGCCAGCCTCGGGTGCCGCTTCGCCACGGCCTTCCGCGCCCTCGTGGCTCAGGGCCGGGTGCGGCCCGGGCAGTGGGTGGCGGTGCACGGCTGCGGCGGCGTGGGCCTTTCGGCCGTCCTGATCGCCAGCGCGCTGGGGGCTCAGGTGGTGGGGGTGGACATCGCAGAGGAGAAGCTGCGCCTCGCCCGGCACCTGGGCGCGGCCGAAACGGTCAATGCCCTTGATACAACGGACGTGGCCCAGGCCGTGGCGGACCTCACGCGCGGCGGGGCGCACGTGTCGCTCGATGCGCTGGGCAGCCCGGCCACGTGCCACAACTCGATCGCCTGCCTGAGAAAGCGGGGGCGGCACGTGCAGGTCGGCCTCCTCCTCGCCGAGCAGCGCGCGCCGCAGGTGCCGATGGACCTCGTGGTCGCTCGCGAGCTCGAGATCCTCGGCAGCCACGGCATGCAGGCCCACGAATACGGCTGCATGCTGGCGATGATCACCTCTCACAAGCTCGACCCCGCCAGGCTGATCGGCAGGACCGTCACGCTGGAGGAATCGCTGAGGGAACTGGAGACGATGGACACGTTCGCGGGAACGGGGGTCGTCGTCATTGACCGATTCTGAACCACGACACACAAGGCCAGCACGGCGAGGAAAAGGGGCGGCCAATGGCCCAGGAAGTCATCGAATTGCGCGGGCACCTGATCGACTCGCTGATCCTCCCGAGGGTGCTCGATGCGGTGATGGCGCATCGGGGCTGCTTCGAGATCCAGCGCATCCAGGTGGGCGTGCGCCCGGAGGACCCGAGCTTCGCCCGAATCCTGATCGCCCACAAGGACCCGCGCCGGCTCGAGGCGATTCTGCGAGCCGCCATGCGCCAGGGGGCGGAGCCCGTCGAACGCAAGCCCGCACGCCTCGCGCCCGCGCCGGCCGACGGCGTGTTCCCCGACGGCTTCTACGCCACGACCAACCTCGACACCTCGGTGTTCCTCGACGGACGCTGGGTGCGCGTGCGCCACCCCGAGATGGACTCGGGGATTCGCGTCGCCCCAACGCGGCGCCGCGCGGAGACCGTGAAGATGGGCGATGTGGGAAAGGGCGATCTGATCGTCGTGGGTCACGACGGGGTGCGCGTGGTGCCCGCCGAGAGCCGCCGGACGCCCAGCGACTTCGAGTTCATGGCCAGCGACGTTTCGACCGAGAAGCCCAAGGGCGCCCTGATCGGCAAGGTGGCCTCGCTGCTGCGAGCCGAGCGCGCCGCCGGCCGCCCGATCCTGTGGGTCTGCGGCCCGGCGGTCATCCATTCGGGCGCAGGCCCCCT
The DNA here is from genome assembly GCA_035384565.1 of Planctomycetota bacterium. Classification (NCBI taxonomy): domain Bacteria; kingdom Pseudomonadati; phylum Planctomycetota; species Planctomycetota bacterium. The sequence continues at coordinate 23,805 of DAOOIT010000005.1, forward strand.
GCTCGAGCGCCTCATCGCGGGCGACTTCGTGCAGACCCTCTTCGCCGGCAACGCGCTGGCGGCCCACGACATCGAGTGCGCGCTCCTCGGCACCTCGCTCGGCGTGTCGCTGCGCGAGGGCGCCGCGACCCGGGCCGGCCACGAGAACCACCTGCGCGCGATCAACTGCATCCGCCGCCTGGGCGGCATCCGCCAGGCCGTGCGGCGGGGCCTGCTCAAGTCGGGAGTGATGTACGCCTGCGTGAAACACGGCGTGGACTTCGTGCTGGCCGGTTCGATTCGCGACGACGGCCCGTTGCCCGAGGTCATCACCGACACCGTGCGCGCGCAGCGCGAGATGCGCCGGCGGGCGCGGAAGACGCGCCTGGCCGTCCTCGTGGCCACGCTCCTGCATTCCGTGGCCACAGGCAACATGCTCCCCGCCGCCACCCGCGTGGTGTGCGTGGACATTCAGCAGGCCGCGGTCACCAAGCTGCTCGACCGAGGCACGTTCCAAACCCTGGGCATCGTCACCGACGTCCAGCCCTTCTTCCGCGAACTGCTGATCGAGCTGGAGCTCGGCTAGGAGCCTGCCTCGTGCGGCCCGCGTTTCTGATGTGCCGACCCACCTTCTATGGAATCCACTATCGGATCAACCCCTGGATGGACCTGCGCCGGCAGGCCAACCGGGCCGTCGCACTGCGGCAGTGGCAGACTCTGCGCGAGGTGCTCGAGCACGAGTTCCGGGCCACGGTCCACCTGTGCCGCGCACGCCCGGGCCTGCCCGACATGACCTTCACGGCCAACGCCGGGCTGGTGCGCGGCCGCGTGTTCGTGCCCAGCCGCTTCCGTTACCCCGAGCGCGCCGGCGAGGAGCCGCACTTCACCCGCTGGTTCCGCCGCCGAGGCTATGCCGTGCGGCCTCTGGCGGGCGACGGCCGCTTCGAGGGGGCCGGCGACACGCTCTTCGTCGGCGACACGTTGTTTGCAGGCTACTACTTCCGCACCGATGTGCTCACCCACACGGCTCTCGGCGAGGCCTTGGGCGTGCGGGTGGTGTCGCTCCAGCTCGTGAACCCGCGCTTCTACCACCTGGACACCTGTTTCGCCCCGCTGGGCCGCGCGGCGGCGCTCTACTACCCCCGAGCGTTCGACGACTATGCGCGGCGCGTGCTCAAAGAGACCGTGGGCGACCTGGTGCCGGTGAACGACGCCGAGGCCCACGAGTTCGGCTGCAACGCGGTGGTGGCCGGGCGCCGAGCCGTTGTCTCCGAGCCTTGCCGGGAACTCGCCCGCGCCCTGAGGCGGCGCGGGTATGCCGTCTATGGGGCGAACTTTTCCGAGTTCATCAAGGCCGGCGGCGCCGCCAAGTGCCTCACCCTTCGTCTCGACGACGCCGGCGCCGGATGAAGCCAACTCTGAGGGACGTGCCAGCGTCGGCGCGTGCTCGTTGATTCCGCGCGCCGCTTGCCCTATAATGCGCGCGAGGCGGCGAGGCGGTTGTGCGCGAGGGAGCGCCGGGTGTACATCCACGAGTACCAAGCGAAGGCGGTGCTGACCCGGCACGGCATTGCCGTGCCCGTGGGGCGCGTGGCCCTCAGCGCCCAGCACGCCGGCGACGCCTACGAGGCGCTGCACCGCGAGCAGGCAGTGGTGAAGGCCCAGATTCACGCGGGCGGCCGCGGCAAGGCGGGCGGAATCCTGCGCGTCGCCAGCCGCTCCGAGGCCGAGGACGCCGCGCGGCGCCTGCTCGGCTCCACGCTCGTCACGAAGCAAACCGGCCCGCGTGGGCGCCGCGTAGACAAGGTGCTGGTCGAGGAGGCCCTCGACGTGGCGCGCGAGTGCTACGTGGGCGTGTGCCTGGACCGCTCTCGCGGCTGCCCCATGGTCATCGCGGCCGCCCGCGGCGGCGTGGAGATCGAGGCGCTCGCGGCCGCCGAGCCGGGCGCCGTGCTGCGCGAATACGGCAACCCGCTCACCGGGCTGATGCCTTTCCAGGCCCGCAAGCTGTTCGCCGGCCTCGGTCTGCCGCGCGAGCACCTGGGCGCCATGACGAAGCTGCTGTTGGCGCTGGCCGGCACCTTCGTAAATTGCGACTGCTCGCTCATCGAGCTGAACCCGCTGGCGCTGTGCGGCGACGGGCGCTTCGTGGCCGCCGATGTGAAGATGACCTTCGACGACAACGCCCTCAGCCGCCACCCGGACTTGGCCGACCTGCGCGACACGGCCCAGGAGGACCCGCGCGAGGTGGAAGCCCAGCGCTTCGACCTCAGCTACGTGGGCATGGACGGTTCGGTGGCCTGCCTGGTAAACGGCGCCGGGCTGGCGATGGCGACGATGGACCTCATTCGCCTGCACGGCGGCGAGCCGGCCAATTTCCTCGACGTGGGCGGCGCGGCCACGGCGGAGAAGGTGGCTGCCGCCTTCCGCATCCTGTGCCAGGACGCCCGTGTGCGGGCGATCCTCGTGAACATCTTCGGCGGCATCGTGCGGTGCGACCTGATCGCCGAGGGCATCCTCGAGGCCGCGAAGCGCACCGAGCTGCGCGTGCCCCTGGTCGTGCGCCTCGAGGGCAACAACGTGGAAAGGGGCCGCCAGGCCCTCGCCGAGTCGGGCCTGGCCATCGTGTCGGCCGCGTCCCTCGACGAGGCGGCCGCCAAGGCCGTGGAGCTGGCACGGTAGGGCGTGCTCACCGGCGCACGGAGACACTATGGGCATCCTCGCCGACTCCTCCACCCGCGCCGTCGTCCAAGGCATCACCGGCCACGCGGGCGCCTTCCACGCGCGGCGGATGGCGGGCTACGGCACGCAAGTCGTCGCCGGCGTCACCCCGGGCAAGGGCGGCGAGACGGTGGAGGGAGTGCCCGTGTTCGACACGATGGCCCAGGCCGTCGCTGCGACTGGCGCGAACGCCTCGGTGATCTTCGTGCCCGCGCCGTTCGCGGCCGACGCGATGATGGAGGCCGCGGACGCGCGGGTGGCGCTCGTCGTGTGCATCACCGAGGGCATTCCCGCCCTGGACATGGCCCGGGCGAGAGCCTATGCGCGCGAACGCGGCGTGCGGGTGATCGGCCCGAACTGCCCCGGCCTGGCCACGCCGCCCGACTGCAAGCTCGGGATCATCCCCGAGCGGATTCTCACGCCCGGCCCAATCGGCGTGGTCTCGCGAAGCGGCACGCTCACCTACGAGGCGATCTGGCAACTCTCGTGCCTGGGCCTCGGCCAGTCCACCGCCGTCGGCATCGGCGGCGACCCGATCGTCGGCAGCTCGTTCGTGGACGTTCTGGAGCTCTTCGAGCGCGATGACCACACGGCGGCCGTGGTGCTGATCGGCGAGATCGGCGGCAGTGCCGAGGAGGAGGTGGCGGAGTTCATCCGTACGCGCATGACCAAGCCTGTGGCCGCTTTCATCGCCGGCCGCACGGCCCCGCCGGGCAAGCGCATGGGGCACGCGGGGGCCATTGTGGCCGGCTCGGCGGGCACGGCGGACGAGAAGATTCGCGCGCTCACCGACGCCGGCGTGCGCGTGGCTGATAACCCCGCCCGCATCGGCGAGACACTCCAAAGCCTGTTGAAAGGGCGCCGACTGTGAAGCTGTGTGAAGGCGTGACGACCCACGATGCGCTCATCATCGGCAGCGGTCTCGCCGGCATGGCGGCCGCCATCGAAGCCCACGACGCGGGGGCCCGCGTGGCCATCCTGTCGAAGGTCCACCCCTTGCGGTCGCATTCCCAGGCGGCGCAGGGCGGCATCAACGCGGCCATCCGCCCCGACGACGACTGGCGCGACCACCGCTTCGACACCATCAAGGGCTCGGCCTGGCTGGCCGACCAGGACGCGGTGACCGTGCTTTGCCGCGAGGCCCCCGACGCCATCTGGTGGCTGGCCGCCTGCGGCGTGCCCTTCAGCCGCACGTCCGACGGGCTCCTCGCCCAGCGGCCCTTCGGCGGCCAGCGGCGCGACCGCACCTGCTACGCCGCCGACAAGACCGGCCACGACCTGCTCCACACCCTCTACGAACAGGTCCAGCGGCGCGGCATCACCGTCTACGAGGAGTTCTGCGTCACCCGCCTCGTTCCGGGCCAGGGCGGCTGGCCGAGCCTGGTGGCGTGGGACGTTTGCGGCGGCGCGGTGCGCGCGTTCGCCGCGCCGGCTATCCTCATCGCCACCGGCGGCGCGGGGCGCGTCTATGGGCAGAGCTCCAACGCGCTCATTAACACCGGCGACGGCGTGGCCATGGCCTGGCGGGCAGGGTTGCCCGTCGAGGACATGGAGTTCTTCCAGATTCACCCCACGGGCCTCCTCAACGGCATCCTGATGACCGAGGGCTGCCGTGGCGAGGGCGCCTACCTGGTGAACGCCAAGGGCGAGCGCTTCATGGAGCGCTACGCCCCGAAGTTCATGGAGCTGGCCCCCCGCGACCAGGTGGCCCGCGCGATCCAGACCGAGATCAACGAGGGCCGCGGCTTCCCGGGCTCGGGCGGCTACGTGCACCTGGACCTCCGCCACCTGGGCGAGGAGAAGATCGCGGCCCGCCTGCCGCAGATTCGCGAGATCGCCATCGCCTTCGGCGGCGTGGACCCTGTGAAGGAGCCGATCCCCGTTCGCCCGACCGTGCACTACACGATGGGCGGCATCGCCACCGACACCGACTGCCGCACCGAATGCCCCGGCCTCTTCGCCGCGGGCGAGGCCGCCTGCGTCAGCGTGCACGGCGCCAACCGCCTGGGCGGCAACTCGCTGCTCGAGGCCGTCGTCTACGGCCGCCGGGCCGGGCGAACCATCGCCGCCGCATCGCGCCCCGGCGGCCCGCCCACTGACGCGGCGGCGCGGGACGAGCACGCCCGCCTCATGGGCATCCTCCGCCGCGAAGGCGGCGAGCGCCCCGTGGCGGTCCGTACCGCGATGGAGGCCGCCATGCGCCGCAGCTTCGGCCTCTTCCGCAACCGCGAACTGATGAGCCAGGGCCTCGACGAAATCCTCGCCCTCCGTGAACGGGCCGAGCGCGTTGCCGTGCAGGACAAGGGGCGCACCTTCAACCACGACCTGTTCCTGGTCCTCCAGCTCGAGGCCATGCTCGACGTGGCCTGGATGTGCGCCGCCGGCGCGATCCGCCGCGAGGAGAGCCGCGGCTGCCACTACCGCAACGACTTCGAGAGGCTCGACAACGAGCGCTTCCTCAAGCACACCCTCGCCCGCCGGGCCCCCGACGGGAGCATGGCCCTGAGTTACAAAGCCGTGACGATTGAAGACATCACCCCTCAAGCGGAGGTGAAGTACTGATGCCAACCGCCACCTTCCGCATCCGCAGGCTCAATCCCGACGTCTCGCCCGAGCCCTTCTGGCAGGAGTTCGAGGCCGAATGGGGCCAGGGTGACGTGGTCCTCCACGCGCTCCACAGCATCCAGGAGACCCAGGACGGCACGCTGGCCTTCCGCTACAGTTGCCGCGGCGCCATCTGCGGCTCGTGCGCGATGCGGATCAACGGCGCGGCGGCCCTCGCGTGCAAGACGCAGATCGCCAGCCTCGACACCACCAGGCCCATCGTGCTCGAGCCGCTGCTCAACAGCCCGGTGCTCAAGGACCTGGTGGTGGACCAGGGGCCGTTCTTCGCGTCGCTGCGCAGCATCCTGCCCTGGCTCGACCCCGGCGGGCGCGACGCGCACGAGCCCTACACGCTCGAGGGACTGATGAGCCGCACCGACCGCGACCAGTTCCAGCGCTCGACCGACTGCATCATGTGCCAGAGCTGCTTCTCCGACTGCCCGAAGCGGCGCGAGGACCCCAGCTTCGTCGGCCCCGCCACGTGCCTGGCCGCCTACAAGCGCATCCACCATCCCCAGGCGCCCGACGTTGCGGAGCGCCTGCGGCGCGCCTGCGAGCCGGGCGGCGTGTTCGCCTGCGACCGCCACGCCAACTGCGTGAAGGTGTGCCCCAAGGACTGCCGCCCGATGCGGGCGATCCTCTTCCTCCAGCGCCAGGCGAAAGAGGCCGGCGTCGCGCCCGAGTAAAGGGGGAATGCCATGGGCAAGACCATTGCCGAAAAGATCCTCAGCGAGCACGCGGGCCACGAGGTCAAGGCTGGCCAGTACGCCGTGGTGAATGTGGATTTCACCTACGTGCAGGACGGCACGGGGCCCCTCACCGTGCGACAACTCGCCGCGATGGGAGTAGAGAAGCTCTTCGACCCGGCCAAGTGCGCGGTCTTCCTCGACCACGCCTCGCCCAGCCCGCGCCTCGAGCTGTCGAACGACCACAAGTTTCTGCGCGACTTCTGCCGCCGCACAGGCGCGATCCTGTCGGACATCGGCAACGGCATCTCGCACACGGTGGCCGCCGAGCGCTATGTGAACCCGGGCGACGTGGTGCTGGGCGCCGACTCGCACACCTGCACCACGGGCGCGCTCGGCGCCTTCGCCACCGGCATGGGCTCCACCGACATCGCCGTGGCCTTCGCCTTCGGTCAGACCTGGATGCGCGTGCCCGAGACCTTCCGCCTCGACTGCACCGGCCGCTTCCACAGGGGCGTGTACGCCAAGGACCTGATGCTCGACATCATCGGCCGCCTGCGGGCGGACGGCGCGACGTACAAGGCCCTCGAGTTCCTCGGCGACGCCATCGAATCGCTCTCGATGGCCGGCCGGATGTCGCTCGCCAACATGGCCGTCGAGTGCGGCGCCAAGGTGGGCCTCGTGCCGCCCGACGAGACGACCCGCCAGTACCTCGAAGCCGCCGGCCGCGGCGACAAGTTCCGCATCCTCCGCGCCGACCCCGATGCCATCTACGAGCGGATCGAGGCCTTCGACGTCAACGCCCTCCGCCCGATGGTCGCCAAGCCGCACTTCGTGGACAACGTGTGCGCCGTCGAGGACGTGAAGGACGAAGTGAAGGTGGACCAGGTGTTCATCGGCACCTCGACGTGCGGGCGGCTGGAGGACTTCCAGATCGCCGCGCGCATTCTGAGGGGAAAAAGGCTCGCGCCCGGCGTGCGCCTCATCGCCACGCCCGGCTCGCGCAAGGTCTACCTGGACGGGTTGGCCGACGGCACATTCGCGACCCTCATGGAGGTCGGCGGCGTGGTGACCGGCCCGGGCTGCGGCGCCTGCGTGGGCGTGCACGAGGGCGTGCTGGCCGACGGCGAGGTGTGCATCTCGACCCAGAACCGCAACTTCCGGGGGCGAATGGGCAACCCCAACGCCTTCATCTACCTGGTGTCGCCGGCCACTGCCGCGGCGTCAGCGGTCACGGGGAGGCTCACTGACCCGAGAGAGTTCTCGGATGCCTTGTGAGAGGATGATTGGATGAATGGATGGTTGGATGAAAGGGAGGAAGAACGGGAGAGCCTGGGCTTCCGCAGCTTGCTCTTCTCATTCATCCACTCCTCCACCCATCCATTCATCCCCTCTCCGCTCGCCTCCGACCTGAACAGGGGCAACCAATGATCATCAAAGGCAAAGCCTGGAAGTTCGGCGACGGAATCAGCACCGACCACATCGCCCCCGGCCGCCTGTTCCACCTGCGGTCCAATCTGCCCGAGCTCGCGAAGCACTGCCTGGAGGACGCGCGGCCCGAGTTCGCCTCGAAGGTTCAGAAGGGCGACTTCGTGGTCGGCGGGCGCAACTTCGGCCAGGGCTCCAGCCGCGAGCACGCGCCCATCGTCATCAAGCTCTGCGGCGTCGGCGCCGTGCTCGCCAAGGGCTTCGCGCGCATCTTCTTCCGAAACTGCGTCAACGTGGGCCTCCCCGCGCTCATTCTGGACACCGACTCGATCAGCGAAGGCGACGAGCTGGAAGTGGACCTCGCCACGGGCGTGGTGAGGAACCTCACGAAGGGGACGGAAACCGCCACGCCACCGCTGCCGGCCGTGATGCGGCACATCATTGCCGATGGCGGCCTGGTCGAACACATCAGGAAGCATGGCAGGCTGAAGCTGGATTGACATGAGCACCACCCCGATCACCCTCATCCCAGGCGACGGCATCGGGCCTGAGGTCATCGAGGCCGCTGTGCGCGTGGTCGAGACCCTGTGCCCCGACGTGCGCTGGGAGCGCTATCCCGCCGGGCAACCGGCCTGCAACGAGACGGGCGAGTTCCTGCCGGAGGCGTTGCTGGACTCCGTGCGCCGCAACCACATCGCGCTCAAGGGGCCGGTCACCACGCCCGTCGGCTGCGGCTTCCGCAGCGTGAATGTGGCGCTGCGCAAGAAGCTGGCGCTCTACGCGGGCGTGCGCCCGGCCAGGAACCGCCCCGGTCTCGCCTCGCGTTACGCGGGCGTGGACATCGTGGTCGTGCGCGAGAACACCGAGGGCCTCTACGCTGGCATCGAGCACGAGCTGCTGCCCGGCATCGTCGAAACCGTCAAGGTCACCACCGAGGTGGCCAGCCGCCGCATCGCGGCCTTCGCGTTCGACTTCGCCCGCCGCTGGGGCCGCCGCCGAGTGACCGTGCTTCACAAGGCCAACATCATGAAGCTCACCGACGGCCTGTTCCTGGCCTGCGCGCGCGAGGCCGCGAAGAGCTATCCCGATGTCGCCTTCGAGGAGCTCCTGCTCGACAACGCCTGCCTCCAGCTCGTCACCGACCCGTCGCGCTTCGACGTGTTGCTCACCGACAGCCTGGTGGGCGACCTCGTGTCGGACCTGTGTGCCGGCCTCGTGGGCGGCATCGGCCTGGCGGCCGGGATGAACGTGGGCGACGGCTGCGCCGTGTTCGAGGCCGTGCACGGTTCCGCACCCGACATCGCGGGCACGGGCCGCGCCAACCCGCTCGCCGCCATCCTCACCGCCGCCCTGATGCTGCGGCACCTGGGCAGAACACGCGAGGCCGAACGCGTGGAGGCGGCCGTGGACGCGATTCTTCCCGACCCGGCGTCGCTGACGCCTGACCTCGGCGGCACGGCTACGACCCGCGAGGTCGCCGACGCCGTCTGCCGGAAGCTCCAGGAGTGAACGAATGGCGCGGTCCGAAATCTATGCCGGCATCTGTGGATTCAGGACCCTGGTGCGCGCGGCCAGCGCCGACGGCCGGCACGTGCGCCTGAAGGTCGAGAGCCAATGCCCCGACGTGCTGCGCATCCGCAAGCGTCTCGAGGCCCTCACGCTCGACGCCTACACCGAGGTCGGCCCGTGCGACCAGCCCGGCGGCGCCAAGAAGTCCCAGATCTCCGACCTGTGCCGCGAACTGCCCCATCTGGCCTGCCCTGTGCCCCCGGGCATCTTCAAGGCCCTCGAGGTGGCGGCCGGCCTGGCCCTGCCGCGCGACGCCAGCATCCGTGTGTTCCGCGACGACGAACAGGAAGGGTGAGCCGTGGAACTCCGCCCAGGCGAACTGCTTGATCTGTACTACTACATGGTCCTCAGCCGCACGTTCGAGGAGCGGGTCTCCACCCTCTACAAGCAGGGGCGCGTGCAGGCGGGCGTGTTCTCCGGCATCGGGCAGGAGGCGATCTGCGTGGGCACCTGCTACGGCCTGGAGGACGAGGACTTCGTGGCCCCGGCGCACCGCGACACGGGCGTCTTCCTCGTCAAGGGCGTGTCGCCGCGGGCCATCATGGCCCAGCTCTACGGCCGCAAGACCGGGCTCTCGGGCGGCAAGGATTCGGCGCTTCACGCGGGCGAGCCCGAGCTGAACGTGTTCGGCACCACCAGCATGCTGGGCGCGCAGATCTGCGTGACCACCGGCGCGGCGCTGGCCTTCAAGATGCGTAAACAGCCGCACGTGGCCGTGAGCTACTTCGGCGAGGGGGCGGCCGCGCGCGGCGACTTTCACGAGGCGCTCAACTTCGCGGGCGTCCACCGCCTCCCCTGCATCTTCGTGTGCGAGAACAACCACTACGCCTACTCCACCCCGCTCCACCTCCAGATGGCCTGCGAGAGCTTGGCCGACCGCGCCCTGGGCTACGGCTTTGCCGGCAAGGTGGTGGACGGCAACGACATCCTGGCCGTGTGGAAGACGATGCGCGAGGCGCTCTATCGCGCGCGCACGGGCGCCGGCGCCACCCTCGTCGAGTGCATGACCTACCGCTGGCACGGCCACAGCGAGCACGATGTGGCCATGTACCGCACCGAGGAGGAGTTCATCGAGTGGAAGAGCCGCGACCCGATCCCCCGCTTCGAGGTCTACCTGCGCGAGAAGCGCCTGCTTACCGATGAAACCCGCCAGCAGGTCGCGGAGCAAGCGAAAGCCGTCGTCGCTGACGCGGTGGACTTCGCGGAGAAGAGCCCTGAACCCACGGCAGAAGACGCAGCCACCAATGTCTTCGGCCCGTCGCAGGCAGCGGAGTAGGCCAATGCCAGAGATCACATACATCCAAGCCATTTCCGACGCTCTCCGCGAGGAGATGGAGCGCGACGAGCGGGTCTTCATCCTTGGCGAGGACGTGGGGGCCTACGGCGGCGCCTTCGGGATCACAAAGGGCTTCGTCGAGAAGTTCGGCTTCTACCGCTGCCTCGACACCCCGATCAGCGAGTCGCTCATCGTCGGCGCCGCGATCGGCGCGGCCCTCCTGGGCTTCCGCCCCGTGGCCGAGATGCAGTTCGCCGACTTCATCTCGTGCGGCTTCGACCAGATCTGCAACCAGGCGGGCACCCTCCGCTACCGCTACGACGGGCGGGTGAGCTGCCCCATCGTCGTGCGCGCGCCCTCGGGCGGCGGCGTGCGCGGCGGGCCCTATCACTCGCAGAACCCCGAGGGCTGGTTCTGCCACACGCCCGGCCTCAAGATCGTCGCTCCCGCCTTCCCCGACGACGCGAAGGGCCTGCTCAAGGCCGCCATCCGCGACGACGACCCCGTGCTCTACTTCGAGAACAAGTACCTCTATCGCCGCATCAAGGGCGAGGTGCCCGAGGGCGACTGGGCGACGCCCCTCGGCCAGGCCCGCCTGGTGCGCGAGGGGCACGACGTGAGCGTGATCGCCTACGGCTCCGCCGTCCACCACGCGCTCGCCGCCGCCGAGGCGCTGGAGAAGGACGGCGTGAGCGCCGAGGTGCTCGACCTCCGCAGCCTCGTGCCCCTCGACAAGCCGGCCGTGCTCAACACCGTGCGGAAGACCAGCCACGCCGTGATCGTGCACGAGGACTGGCTCCGCTGCGGCTTCGGGGCCGAGCTGGCCGCTCTCCTGGCCGAGGAGGCGCTCGACTCGCTCGACGGCCCCATCGTGCGGGTCGGCAGCCAGGACACCCCGATCCCCTTCGCCCCCGTGCTCGAGCAGGCGCACCTGCCGAACCCCGAGAAAATCATCGCCGCCGTCCGCAAAGCCCTTCGGTCCGATACGTGAGGAACCCGCCCCATGCCAACTGACGTCGTGATGCCGCACATGGGCGAATCGGTGGTCGAGGGCAAGGTCCTCGCCTGGCTCAAGCGCCCGGGCGACCCCGTGGAAGCGGACGAGCCCCTGGTCGAGATCGAGACCGACAAGATCACCGTCGAGGTCCCCTCCCCTTCCGCCGGCGTGCTGCTGGAGGCCCTCGCGCGAGAGGGCCAGATGGTCAAGGTCGGCGAGCGGGTCGCCATCGTCGGCGCAAAGGGCGAGAAGCCCGCCGAGGAGCCGGCTCCCGCCCCCAAGCCGACACCACAGGCGCGTCCGGCGCCGGCGGCCCGGCCTGCGCCGCCCCCGAAGCCTGCGGCCCCTGCGCCGCCCGAGCCGCCCAAGCCGGCACCCGAGCCGCCTGCGCTGAAGGAAGCGCCGGCCGCCGGCGCCGCCGAAACGCCGTTGGAGACCGGCGCGCTGGGCGTCTACGCCTCCCCCGCCGTTCGCCGCTTCGCCCGGGAATCCGGGGTGGACCTTCGCACCGTCCAGGGCACGGGCCGTCTCGGCCGCATCACGCGCGAGGACGTGGAGCGCGCGCTCCAGCCCGCCCCGGCCGCCCCCGCGCCGCCCGAGGCAGCTGCCGCGAAGCCGCGGACACCCGACGTGGACCAGGAACTCGTGCCCCTCACGCCCATGCGGCGGGCCATCGCTGAGCACATGGTGCGCAGCAAGACAGTCGCGCCCCACGTCACCACCGTGGCCGAGGCCGACATGACCGCGGTGGCGGCCCTGAAGGACGAGTGGCGCGCCGCCTTCGGCGAGCAGGGCGTCAAGCTCACCTACACCCCCTTCGTCCTCAGCGCCGTCGCCCGCGCCCTGAGGGACCATCCTGAGCTGAACGCCGAGTGGACCGACAAGGGCATTCTGCTGAAGTACCGCATCCACCTGGGCGTGGCCGTGGCCGTGGAGAACGGCCTCGTCGTGCCGGTGATCAAGGACGCCGATCGCCTGTCGCTCGTGGAGTTGGCGCGCGCGGCGCAGACGCTCGCCGAGAAGGCGCGCGCGGGCAAGATCGCCCCGGGCGACCTCTCGGGCGGCACCTTCACGATCACGAACCCGGGCGTCTTCGGCGCCGTGCTCTCCACGCCGATCATCCATCAGCCGCAGGCGGCCATCCTCGCCACCGGCCGCATCGCCGAGGTGCCCGCGGTCATCAACAACGGCATCGCCATCCGCAAGCGGATGTTCCTCTCCCTCTCCTACGATCACCGCATCGTGGATGGGGCGGCTGCCGCACGCTTCCTGCAACGCATCCGGGAGATTCTCGAGAAGGCCGACTTCCAGGCCTGACGCCCCACCCGCGCCGCCCGCACGCGCCGCGCGGCGGGCAGGGCCGGCCGCGCGGCAGAGCCCCCGGGCTACGAAAGCGTGACCGTTGCGCTGGCTTTCACGCTCTCCACCAGCTCGAAGGTGTCCAGGTCGAAGTAGTTCAGGGAGACCTCCACCGTGACCACCTGGGGCAGCGCGGTGCGTCGCAGATGATGTTCGGTGTGGAAAGAGAAGCGGGTGGACGCAGGGTCGCCCTGCTCCCGATAGAAGGGGCCCGCCCCGGCCTCGCCCTTGCCTGTCCAGCCGTTCATCGTGAAGTCCCACACGACGTAGTTCTCGCCGAAGCCGAAGAGCGACAGCACGGGACCGGAAGCCGTGCCCGAGAACCTGACTGCGTAGTCCACCCAGTACTGGTCCTGGTACGTCACCTCGATGATGGGCGGGTCGAGGCTGATGGCCAGGTTGCCCTGCTCGTTGTCGCGGTTGACCAGGGCCACGTCTGCGGGGTCGAGGCCGTTGTAGACGGGGTCGGCGCTCACGGCGGGCAGGAGCACGATGGTGTACGGCTGGTCGCCATCAATGAGGCGGTCGTCCACGCCCGTCACCGTCACGGTCTGGGGCAGGTTCCAGTTCAGGGGCGTGAAAACGAGGGCTTTCTTCGGAGCCAGGCCCTCGGTGGGGTCGGAGCTTGCGAACGAGACCGTGACATTGGCGGTCGGCTGCGAGTTGAGCGCGACGGTGAACGTGGCCTTCCCGCCCGCCTCGGTGGTGACGAGCCCCGTGGTCGGGGCCACGGTGAAGCCGGCGGGCGGCGCGATGGCGTTCGCCACGTCCAGGGCCGCCTGAAGCACATCGGGGTCGCAGGGGTCTTCGATGACGGGGACGGCGATCTGCTGCCCGGGCGCGCCGGGCCTCGGCACGTTGCGCAGCGGCGCCACGTCGGGATGGAAGAGAATCTGGCGAATCTGGTCGAGGGTCAGGTCGGGGCGGCTCGCGCGGATCTGACTCACGAGATATTGCACCTGCGGGGCGGCGAAGGACGTGCCCGGCGTCGCCGCCGGAACGGGCACATAGAGGATGCTTCCCGCGACGGTGGAGTAGTTGGAGTAGCCGGCGATGTTGCCGGAGGCATCCAGGGCGCCCACCTCGATGATCTGCCGCGCGGCCCCGGGGTGCAGGTTCAGCCCGTTGGCCAGCACGGAACTCAGGTCGGTGGAGCCGTTGCCGGCCGCGTGGATGATCAGGGCGTCCGCCACGCCTCTGACGCCCGACTCCAGGATCGCCACAATCTGGCTGCGGTAGACCTCGGCGAGGCTCTGGTTGTAGGTCTTCCAGCCGTCGGCGGGGGCCGGCGGCGGGTTGTCTCTCGCCCATTCCTCGGGCGTGTACTCGCCGTTGCCCCACGAGAGGTTGATGGTGGCGGGCTGGCCCAGCTCGGCGGCGCGCTGGATGACGGCTGCGATGCTCGCGATGTCGCACACGGCAGTCGTTCTCGCCTCCCCGTCCACGAGAATGGACGGGATCGCCACCGTGCTGTTGGCCGCAGTGATCGCGGGGTTCGACTGGTATAGCTCGTAGCCGTTGGTGCGGTAGTAGTTCACCACATCGGCGTGCGTGGCCCCGAGCGCGGGGTTGCTGGTTTCCTTGAAGCTCCCGTCGGGGTTGGTGTCGAGACGGCCGTCGCTTGTCAGGAGAAAGTACGTGAGAGGCTTGCCGTTCTGGTCCCACGACACGGCCATCGGTTTGCCCGCGGCCTCGAGCACGATGTTTCCGGTCTCCATGCCGCTCAACCCGGGGATCACCGCGGAGTCCACGGCCGACCAGTTGGTGGGGATCGTGAGCTCCTGCGGAGCCGTCAGGAGGTTGGGCGAGGCCGAGGTCACGAGGCCTGCCAAGGCGCTGATGAACGCGGCCTCTTGGCCGGGCGTGACCTTGGCCCAGTAGAGGCCCGTGGCCGGGAGCAGGGCGAAGAGGGCGCCTCCCCGGGCCTCCACGATCTTCTCCATCCTGGCCAGCGAGGTCTTCCAGGGATTGACGGCGATCTGGACCTCGCCGGCCTGCGCCAGGGCCTGGAGGGCGTTCCCCTGGAAGTCCTGCCAGCCGACGATCTGCGCGGCGCCGGGCGAGTCCAGGTCCCAGGCGGCATCCTTCAGGGGCCAGGCGCCGGGTTGGGGGCTCACGATCACGTGGAAATCGCCCCAGGCCTGGTCCGCCCCGCCGCTGGGCGCCCACGCGAAGGCTGGGTTGGCGGAGGCGACCGACTTCACGGCCGTGGCGCTGATGCCGAAGAACAGCCCGGAAACGTCGGCCGCGAGGGCCGCGGCCTTCACGCTCCCCACGGCCCCGTTGACGAGCACAAGGCCGTCCCGGAACGTTCCGCTCAGGCTCACCTTGCCGAGGGCAGGCTTGCCCGCGGCCACCCCCTCGCCCGAGACCGTGACGTCGGCCGCGAAGTCGCCGGCAACGCCCAGGGTCTTGTCGCCTCTGGTTGCGATGCTGGCGATGTTCGGGGCGAAGATGTCGGCCAGCCCGATTCGTGCGGCGGAAAGGCTCGCCAGAGAACTGCCGATGTCTATGGTGGTGCCGTCGCCGATCTCGCGAGCCACGATGCTGGACCGCTGGGCGGGCACGCCGCCGGCCAACACGTCGGCGCCGTTCACGAGGTCGCGGACGGCCACCGCCCCGAGGAACCCGCCGAGGTCAATCCCCTCGCCGGCCAGGTTCACGGCCTTGGCGCTGATGCCTCGCAGGGCTTCGGTGCCCTGCGTGCCCCGGATGGCGCCGAGGGTGCACTGGCCGTCGCCGCCCTTGACCGCAATCGTCAGCGCCGACGCCGCGTCGGTGCCGGTCAACACCACGTCGAGCCGCCCGTTGTCAGCCACCAGCTCGCCGAAGCCGGCTCCGCTGAGCGCGAAGGTCACCACCGAACCGTCGGCGTCGGTGGCCGTCAGCCGCACGCCCGTCCTGCCGGCGAATGTGCCGAACCTGTGGGCCAGCGCGATGGGGGCGCTGGTCGCGGCCACGTTGTTCGACGGGTCGTCGCCGGGGATAGCCTGCCCAGGATCAACGTCTGCCAGAACAAAGTAGCTGCCGGGCGGGGCATCGGCCGGAATGACCAGCGAGACGGTGTAGGCCCGCGACATTCCAGGCCCGAGGCTCACCGCCTGCTGGGCGAGCGCCGCAACGGGGACGTCGCTGCTCCCGGGCGTCTTGTCCAGCGTCGCGTCGGCGGAGGCATACAGGTGGATGTCCATGCGGCCGACGGCCGGCTGGTCGCCCTGATTGGTCACCAGGACGGAGAAGGCGACTCGGTCGCCGGGGACCACCTGGGCCGGCGGGGCGATGGCGCTGACGGTTGCCGTGAGGTCTGCGCTGAGGAGGACGCGGGGTTCCAGGGGTTCCAGAGACAGGGTTCTCTTGACGCACGCTGGCGCGCTGGCGGGCGCGCCTTTTTGCCGACGCGGATTGTCGAGTCCCACGCTACACCCTTCGTGTCTGCGCAGAGACCGCCCCACATAGCACCCCGGCTCTCTGCTGTGCCATAGTGGAGTCGTATTATCGGCTTTTCGGCGGGTGGCGTCAAGCGCGTTATCGCGATTGGGTATAGCGTGGTCATTTGCTCTACTAGAATCGCCTGGGCGACGATGGCACGCGCCCAGGCCGCCTGGGCACAGAATCAGCGCGCCTCGACACGGAGCCCGAGGGGGCCTGTGTAGTTGCTCAGGGGCCGGATGAGGCGGTTGTTGGCGTATTGCTCGAGCACGTGCGCGGTCCAGCCCACGACGCGCGAGATGGCGAAGATCGGGGTGAAGAGGTCGTTGGGAATGCCCAGCATGTGATACACGCTGGCCGAGTAGAAGTCCACATTGCAGTCGAGGCCCTTCTCGTTGGCCATGACCTCTTCGATGGTGGCCGAGATGTCGGCCCAGCGGGTCTGCCCGAGCTTCTCGCCGAGCGTGCGGCACCACTGGCGCAGGACGGCGGCGCGCGGGTCGCCGGTCTTGTAGACGCGGTGGCCGAAGCCCATCACCTTCTTCTTGGCGGCGAGGAGGCCCTTGATGTAGTCGGCGGCCTTGGCCGGTTCGCCGATCTGTTCGAGCATCTCCATGACGTGCTGGTTGGCGCCGCCGTGGAGCGGGCCGCGCAGCGCGCCGATGGCGCCCGTGATGGCCGAGTAGAGGTCGGAGAGGGTCGAGGCGATGACGCGGGCCGTGAAGGTGGAGGCGTTGAAGCCGTGGTCCACGTGCAGGATGAGGCAGTCGTCGAAGACCCGCTCGAAGAGGTCGCTGGGGCGCGTGCCGGTGAGCATGTAGAGGAAGTTGCCGGCGTGCGAGAGGCCCGGCTCGGGGCGCACGGGCGGCAGGCCGCGGCGAATCCTGTGGATCGAGGCCACGATGCTGGCCACCTGGGCCGTCAGTTCCTCGGCGATCTCGAGGTTCACCCCCGCCTCGGGGCTCTCGGCCCGCGGGTCGCTGAGGCCGATGATCGAGACGCACGTGCGCAGCACCGACATCGGCGGGGCCGACGCGGGCAGTTCGGTGAGCACGTGGGCCATCTGCTCCGAGAGGGGCCGGTGGGCGGCGAGCGTGCGCTTCAGCGCGTCCAGTTCCGTCGCCGTGGGCAGCGCGCCGCGCCAGATGAGATGCGCCACCTGCTCGAACGTGCAGTTCGCCGCGAGGTCCTGGACCTCGTAGCCGCGGTAGATGAGGTGGCCCCCCTGGCCGTCCACGTGTGAGATCGCCGAATCGGCGGCGATGATCCCCTCGAGTCCTGCCTTCTCCATTGTGCGCCCCCCTTTCCACAAAGGTTGGTTCGGGCACCGGCGTCCGCCGTCGCCTGCACAGTTTCTACCCCTATGGTAGCCGATGGCGCGCGCGGCGGCAACGTTTTTCCGGGCGCGAAACTGTGCTGTTCTCGCCACTCCGGCCGCGAGCCTGTTTGCAGCGGCCGGAACCACGCGGCGTCGGCCAGGGCCTCCAGCGTAGCCGCAGGCGTCCCCGCTTGCGGTGGTTTTCGACAAGCGAGATGCCTACCGCGACGCCAGACCCCACAGGCTGATTCGCGGCCGGCGCCGTATGTTCAACTCGCGTGCACCAGAAGGCATGGGGAGGCTGGACCGGTGCTGTACCGGACGGGCACCTATCTTGCCACCTTGAGCCGGGGGTTGGCGAGGTCGAAGGTGCCCTCGACGCCGCGTGGGAGACTGAAGCGCAGGGTGGTCTCGTCCTTGAACCTGGTCTTGATCTCGAACTCGATGGCGTGCTCTTGCCATTGCTCGGTCAATGGAATCTGGGCTTCCGCGGAGACGCGACGCCAGTCGTCCGCCAGCTCAAGCGTCACAGACTGGCCGGGCGTGCCCCGCACGTGGAAGGCGAAGCGATAGCGGCCGGGGTCGAGCTTGGCGCCATTGCCGAAGGTGTAGTTGAGGCTGGAGCCTTCGCCGAAGTCACCTGTCACGCGGATGACGCGGCTGGCGCCGGGGCCGTCGGGGAGGATTTGTTTCTCCAGGCCGTCGCCCTGCGTTCTCAGGACCCAGTAGCGCCAGGGGTTGATGAGTTCGATGTGCGGATCGGGAGTCCACGGCGCCGCCGCTCTCACCGGCGGCAGGGGCGGCGCCTTCACTGCCAGCAGCCTCTCGGGCACTGTGTAACGGAGGCTGTCATCGAAGGCGGGGTCGTCGAAGGCCACCTGGTCCAAAGCAGCGTCCACCGGTGCCTCGCCGATGCCGATGAGGCCGAGCGGATGCCAGCCGCCGCGGAAGTAGTTCGCGATGGCGAACCGGGCGCTCGGCAACATGCCGCCCTGGCGATCCAGGATGGCGAGGGCGAGGAAGTATGGCCCCTGCCTGATGTCCGCCGGCAGCGTGGCGAATCCTTCGTCGCGATGCGGCGCGGCGGGGCGGCGATAGGCGAAGGCCGCACTGTCCCAGTCCTCGCCGGGCAGCCACTGGCGAATGTCCACACCGGCCAGTGGTGCCGACCAGACGGGTTTCCTCGTCGCGGGATCGAGGAGCGCGACGGCCACGGGCCAGTCGAGATAGAACGGTGCGCTGCCCGTATTCCGCACGGCCAGCCGCACGGTCAGCTTGCCGCCGGGCTGCACGGCGCGCGGGTAGCTCACCGCATCGAGCACGAAACGGTAGCCGAAGGCCTTCTGAAGCTCTGCCGCGCCCGCCAGCACCTCGCGGTCCGAGTCGTCGTAGCCGCTGATCCAGCCGAGGTAGCTCGCGTGATAGCGGCGGATCTTGTCCAGCATGTAGCGGCGGTAGGCTGGCACCTTCATCGTCTCATCGGGCGTGCGTCCGAAGGTCGCCTCTGGCTTCGCGCTCTCGCGTTGCTGCTGCCAGTTGTACTCCACCTCGCCCTCGATGGGAGCGCGTTTCCAGAGGTCGCGGTACACGTGCGTGGCCTGCCAGGGGAACTGCTCCTTGGGGCCTGCGGGCGGCTCGCGGGTGAGGGTGGCAAAGGTGTCGTAGTAGATGCCGAACCCGGCCTGCATGAACTCCGCGTCATGGTGCCGGACGAGCACGGGCTTATGCCTGAACGCCTTCTGGAACGCCTCTGCCAGCAGGCGCCGCTGCTCCGCTGTCGGCGCGGGATTGTGGTGCTCGCCAAAGCGGCCGATGAGGCCCATCTGCACGGCGAAGACACGCGGGTCCTCGTCCCAGGCCTGGCCGAGCTTCGCCACCAGCCGCCTCAGCCGCTCCTGGAACGCCGGGCTGTCGTAGTCGAAGGTCTGCAAGTCGGCGGGCCAGTGCTGCTTTCCCGGAGACCCATCCCAGTCGAGATACACGCGCGGCACGAGCTTGACATTCAGGTCCTCGAAGCGCCTGCCCCTGGCTTGAGTGATCGTGTTCGTATGGGCGATGATGCGCTCCACAGTGTCCTCCGCGCTGACTTCGATGTCATTCCACCTGATATACTGGCGCTTCAGGAGGCCGTAGCCATTCTTCTTGTAGTCGCGGAAGCCTTTGAGGGGGTTGTTGATCGCGCCCTGGAACTCGGGCGGCGCCACCGTGACCCAGCCATTGCGAATGGAGGTGCTGCCGGCCGACGGCGCGTTCGCGGCCTGGGCCGCCGCCCACACGGACCCGACGAAGGCCAGCACAAGTTCCCTGGGCACTCTCACTTGCGGAAGCCCTTCTCGGAGGCGGAGCGTCTGCCGCGGGACGTCCCGGACTTCGCTGAAATGGAGATGACGGCCCGGCGAATCATCTTAGACCACCTCCCTCCTGGGCGCAAGCTCGGCTTCCGGACGACCCCGCCCCACAGCCCCGGTCGCACGCCAATCGCCCGTTCTCGGGCCTCCACCCATACTTGCTCATCGTCCGGACACACCCGGTATGGCCGGAACATCTTTCTCTCGTCCCTACGCTCTGCGTAGGGACGGGCCTCTTGGCCGCTCCGCGGCCTCTTCGTCAGCGAAAAGAACC